>JAUYED010000127.1 GCA_030691525.1 Bacillota bacterium
ATATACCCCTTTGGCGGCGCGTTCAACAAGTATTACACTATATTTAACCGTATTCCCTATTCCGATATCGGTTCGATGGACCTGGTCGCGCTCCGTGAACGGCTGGTTATGGAGACCTGCATGAAGAACCAGCGGTATACAGCAGCCGGTAACGGCATCAAAGTAGGCATAAACAGATCTCTTATGACTGCTACGCTGTTTCCTTTATACTATGGCTTCTTTAAATCGCTCGGGTATGATGTGGTGATGCCGGAGGGGGTTGATCCACATGGCTGCATACGCAAGGGGGCGGCCTTTTGCTGGCCTGTGGAACAGGCGCACGGTATGCTTATGGCATTATTGGCTCTGAAACCCGATATAGTGTTTCTTCCGCATATAAAAGCCGTACCTGTGCCCGGCGGGGAGGATGTACGGGTGACATGCCCGTTTGTTCAGGCGGAGCCATATATACTCAAAGCGGCTTTTCCGGAGCTTGCACATCTTACCGTATTGTGTCCCGTACTGGATATGACGAATGGGTACGAGCAGGCTGAAGCGGTATTTATTGATATGGCAGAAAAACTCGGCCATGATGCTGCAGCTGCACGCGCGGCTCTTCAAAACGCGATCACAGCTCAGAATGAGTTCCATGCGTCCTGCCGTGAGGCAGGAGCGCGTATGCTCGCAGAACTGGAAAAAACGCCTGATGAAACAGCCGTGGTATTATTCGGCCGTCCATATAATGCCTTGACCGCGCTGGGCAAGATGGGCATCCCGCGCAAATTAGCTACCCGGGGATACAAGGTCATCCCGCTGGATTTTCTGCCGGTGGAAACCGAGGACTCATTTGATAATATGTATTGGGCTACAGGCCAGTGGATTTTGAAGGCATCACGTTTTACAGCGCGCCATCCCCAGTTATTCGGCGTTTACATCACAAATTTCAGCTGCGGCCCCGATTCTTTTCTGATAGGGTATTTCCGGAATATTATGGAACATAAGCCCTCGCTGACACTCGAACTGGATTCGCATACGGCCGATGCGGGACTGGATACGCGCATAGAGGCCTTTCTTGATGTAGTAAAGCGCTACCGCATAATGGAAAAGCAGCAGCTTTTCAAAGCACCGGAACCATTTATTACCGCGCGCGTCGAAACGAAGGGCGGCAGGACGTCAGTGGTAGATTCAAACGGCGTTCGATTCCCGCTTACCCATCCCCGTGTAAAGATGCTTATACCATCCATGAATGAGCTTGCTTCCCGAATGATGGCCTCCACCTTTAAACATGTTGGGGTGAAAGCCGAAGCGCTGCCGCCTCCCGGCAAGCGTGAACTGGACCTGGGACGCGCTCTGGCCTCCTGCAAAGAGTGCCTGCCGTTCCTGCTGACTTTGGGCAGTCTTATCCGTTATGTGGAAGAGCAATGGAACAGGGAGGATATACTCATAAATTTCATGCCTGAAACTTCGGGGCCCTGCAGGTTCGGACAGTATAATATCATGATGCGCGAACTTATAGGCAAACTGCGATTACCAGATGTCTCACTGCTCTCCCTCACAGCAGAGAATGGTTATGCCGGCTTTGGAGTGAAACTCGCCTTGCGTGCCTGGCAGTCAATAGTATTGTCTGATGTGATGGAGGACGTATACAGCGCTATTTTAGCTTTGGCTGTTAATCCCGAAGAAGCAATAAAAACTTTTCGCACGCTGTCGGATTCGCTTTGTGAAAGTATTGAGCATGACCCTGGGCCGGTACTCAAGCAGAAGATCATTCAGACAGCCCGGGAATTATCCCGTATCCCTCGTAAAGGTAATATCGAGAACATACCATCAATAGCCCTGACAGGCGAGATCTACGTGCGCAGGGACAGCTTTTCACGCCAAAACCTTGTAGAACGATTAAGTCAACAGGGATTCTGGGTACGTACTGCCACCCTTTCTGAATGGATACATTACTGTGATTACATCGTACAGCACAAGCTGGCAGCCAAGTCCCGCTGGTTCGACCGCGTGCGCAGCATCCTTACCTGCTGGGTCAAAAACCCGTATGAAACACGTATCAGGTCATTATTTGCCGATTCAGGGTTCTATCGTGTTTTTGATGATAAAGTTGAACATCTTATCGAATCAGCACGCGATTTGATTTCGCCGCGCCTGACCGGAGAAGCGATCCTGACCGTGGGCACCTCACTGGCAGAGATCGTAGAAAATGTGGACGGCGTGCTTGCCCTGGGGCCGTTCGGCTGCATGCCTTCCCGCATATCAGAGGCGCTCGTGACGCAATCACTAAATACGCACAAGCGAAAGATCGCGCGTGAGGCCGCCTTGATAGCACACGTGATGGAAACCCATCCCGCCCTGCCTTTTTTGTCAGTGGAAACCGACGGGAATACTTTCCCTCAGCTCATCGAGTCCCGGCTTGAGGCCTTCCTGCTTCAGGTCAGGCGCGTTCATGAGACCATACGTTCATTCCGCCAACCGCCCCGGTAGCTGTCCTGCGTCAGGAAGCGGCCTGTAGCGGGGTTGTAATACCGGGCATTCATGTAGATGAGCCCTGTGGCGGTATCATTCACTGCTCCAGTATAAGCCGTGCTGCACGGGAAGTCCGAAGCTCCTACCGCAGTTGTGTTCCCGTAAG
>JAUYED010000044.1 GCA_030691525.1 Bacillota bacterium
CTTTCCATATGAAAAATGATAGTGGGCTTTTTATGTCCACTATCATTGTACCAGTTCATTTGGGCGGCTTTTATCATCCATATTATCTGATCTGATATTGTTAACTGCCGCTGCCGAGATACCTGGCAAAAAGCCGTTGCAGGGGCAGGTACTGATCTTTGAACCACTCCTGGATCTCGGTGCGGGTTTTCAGTGCCTCGTCCTTTTCGGGATCGGGGATGACAGGGTCTTTCAGCTTGGCATATGCCTTCTTGAGCTTAGACCCCTCGTTGAAGAGGTTGTTCAGGTACTCATAGCCCTTCTTGGAAAGGAAAAATGAGGAGTCCAGTACAGAGCTGCGGAATATGCGCAGGTCCTCAGAGCTCAATTCGCGGGTGGTGCAGGCATCCATGAAATCAATGGCTGTGTGGAAGATATTCAGGCGCTGCTCATAAATCTTGCCGTTGCGGATAGAGATACTGATAATGGAAAACAGTGCGGCGGCAACCAGCCAGAAAGCGCCGAATCCACCTGCCAGCCACATGATCATCGTGATGCTGAAATAGTCGGGATTTTGAATCACATTTATTACAATAAATGCGATAAAAACGGCTGAAATGATTGATGCTGCGACTATAGCGACATTCTTACGCCACATGATCCTCACTCCTTTTGTTGAATAGCTTTAAAATGCAAAGGGATTATCTGTTATCAATACCATTATACAGATAATATAGAAAACTACAATATATAAAGGGAGATTACCGCTCTTTTTGGAGGATAAAAAGGGAAGGAAGCATATTTCCGGTTTCAACGCCCTTTTCGGATACCACTGCCAGTGCCGGAGAAGAGGCCAGGCACTCCCTGAAAAGGCGCTTTTCCATCGTCAGAAGGGCTGCAAAACCGCTTTCCGTAAGCAGGGACGGGAGCATTTCAAAAAAGCCCTTGTAAAGCCGGATATTGGCGCTGTGGCTCTGGCTACGGTGGCCGAACGGCATATTGGAATAGATCTCATCAAAAGGCCGGCTGTGCCTGAAGCGAAGGATATCCGAATGGACGAATGCGGCTTTAAATTCACCTTTCTGTGCGTTTGCCCTTGCCGCCTGGATGGCATGGCGGGAAACGTCCACGCCTGTGAGCGACCTGCACGGCATGGCAAGCGCCCGCTCAAAAAGGAGCGTGCCGCTTCCGCAAAAAGGGTCCAGCACCCGGGAAGCGCCCCCCATCCGGCTTTTCAGCCGGAGCATCAGCGCGGCAGCCGAAGGAGGCATTATCGCTGCCGGGACATCCTGCACGCGGTAGGAAAACCTCTCGTCTCTATATGAGTGGAGCTTTATGTATATGGAACAGAGGGCGCCGCCGCATTCTATGCGCATCTCGGCATCATAGGAAGAAGGGCTGTTGATGAGCCCCGCCAGGTTTATCTGCGCGGCGATCCCGCGCGCGAGCTTAACGCGGGTCTCATGGGTCATATCGCCTCTGATCTCTACCCTGTACCCGAAAGGGCCGGGGCAGCCGTGCATAGCCCGGAGCATTCCATAGATATCAGCTTTGCAAATGGAAGAGGCGATTTGCGATGCTTCCAAGGGCAAAGAAAAATCAATAGGGATCAATGCCTCGTAAAAAGCGCGCATCATGAATAATGAATGGTAATCAGAAGTGCTGGCTGTGACTTCTCCGGCTCCTGTGATATCTGCGCTCAGACCCCGCTGCAGTGCCTCAAGATACAGGTCTCTTTCAAATCCGGGGATGGTACGCAGGGCGATCTCACGCATGCTGCCCAGAGAAATAAAATCATGGCGTATGGAGGACAGCTTGGACAGGGCAAGCGAAAGCGCATGCTTCTCCTGCTGAAAAACAGGGCTGTTTTCGTCCAAGCGAAGGGACAAGAGATAGGCAAGCGCGCCGTTTCCCATATTGCCAAGAGCAAGGATGATCGAAGCGCGCACATAGCCCATGGGCTCGGCCTGGTGAGCTGCGATCAACGCGTCGCAGTCGCGGGCATCGGACAGGGCGCCAAGAAGCACGGCAGTGTTTTTTCGTGCTTTGGGGTCGGGAACGTGCAAAAGCCCGTATAAAACGCCCCGCCCAAGTTCATCCAAACGGGCGGAGGTCTCCTTTCTGCCCTGTTTTGTTTTTGCGATGGAAGAAAGGGAGGACAGTGCCTCGCGCCGCGCTTTTTCATCCTCAAGGGCGAGCGCCAGCAGCCGCCGGGCGTCTTCAGAGCTGCCCGTTGACGGTTTTCTGATATTTTCTTTTTTATTTTGTTTTGCCATAATCTTGACAGTGCTTCAGGATGATTTCCAGTACGTTTTTGGTGCCCTGCGAAAACCCTTTGTTATTCTCCATGGCTTTGATATACCTTGCCCGGTCATGGTACAGCGCCTCGATGGCAAGGTACAGGGAATCGTCTGTTATTTCGTCCTGCATGATGACAGAGCAGAACCCCTCGCCCTGGGCGTAGCGGGCGTTGTGTACCTGGTCGCCCCGGCTCTGCGAAGGCGGGAGGGGTATGTAAAGCGCGGGCTTTTTGAGCGCGGAAAATTCCACCACCGCGTTGGCGCCGGAACGGGAAACCGCCAGGCCGCAGAGCGCGAGCACATGGGGGTATTCTTCCAGTGCGTCGAGGTATTCAAACTGCTTATATCCAGGCGTTCCGTTCAAAGGCCCGTCAATATTGCCTCTGCCGCAGATGTGCGCCACGTTGTAGTGCCTGAGGAGGCGGGGAAGTATCGCGCGGATGAAGCCATTGACCGCCTGCGCCCCACTGCTGCCTCCTACCACTAAAATGACGGGCTTTTTATCCCCGAAGCCGCATAAACGTCTGCCTTTTTCAATGTCGCCCTGAAATAACTCTTCTCGGAGAGGGGAGCCGGTGACGACGCCCTTGCCGCCGGGGATGTCCTTCAGCGCGCCGGGGAATGTGGCGCAAATGGCATCCGCATAAGGTGCGACGAGGCAGTTGGCAAGCCCCATCGTCATATCCGACTCGTGGATGACGACAGGCACATGGCGCATCTTGGCCGCGATGACGACGGGAACGCCGACAAAACCGCCCTTGGAGAAAACCACGCAGGGTTTGACCTGCTTGATGATGCGCCTGCTCTGGACGACGCCCGCCAATATCCTGAAGGGGTCCGAAAAATTTTTCAGCGAAAAATAGCGGCGTAACTTGCCGCTGCTTACGGTATGGTATGTTACTCCTTGGACGGGCTGGATGATATCCTTCTCCATGCCCGAACTGCCGATATAATGGATATCATATCCGAGCTTCTTCAGGTGCGGCATCAGCGCCAGATTCGGGGTGACGTGCCCCGCGGTGCCTCCTCCTGTGAGTATGATCGTTTTGGACATTTCCTGTATCCTTCCCGATAATCGTTGAGCATATTGCTTATTTCTTCTGCCTGATGATGGATATCATACCATAAAAACAGCCGGCTGAAAAATGGGCTTTTCTCATGAAAACCATAAGAGAGCTGCTTTTATTGACGCCGTATCAATATTAATATTATAATTATTAAAACATATCCATGGTTTGCAGGGAGTGGTAGTTCTGGCAGTCAGCATCAAAGATGTGGCAAAAGCTGCAGGGGTATCCACGGCAACGGTATCGCGGACTATCAACAACAGCCCGTTGATTTCCCCTGGAACACGGGAAAGGACCCTGAAGGTGATACGGGAACTGAACTATGTCCCCAACAGTTTAGCCCGGGAGCTGTCGCACCAAAAGGCCTTTACCGTGGCATTGCTGGTCAATATCGAGGACACGAAGTCCTTCAGCAACCCGTTCTTTTACGAAGTGATGCACGGTATCGAGACGGTGGTTTACAAAAAGGGACTGTGCCTGATCATCGCCAACTCCAAACCGTCCGCGAAAAAGGACGACATAGTAAACTGGCTGGTTTATGGCAAAAGGACGCGGGGCGTGATACTTCCATCATCGGTAATAAACGCCCAGACCGTCAGGGAACTGAGAGAAATAAACTTTCCTTTTGTCATCATCGGAGAACTGGCCGAGTGCAAAGAGCCGGTTGACTGGGTGGACATCAACAACCGCCAGGGCGGAGAGCAGGCAGTGGAACATCTGATAACACAGGGCTACCGGAAGATCGCTTTCATCTGCGGAAGCCGTAAAGAGGTTTTCAACAGGCAGAGATTGTCCGGTTATAAAGAAGCGATGGAAAGGAACGAGCTCATACTCCTGCCGGAATATGTGAAGGAAGGCGGCAGTTCCAAGGATGATGGTTTGATGATGATGAAGGAGCTGCTGGAACTGCCGGAAAAGCCGGATGCAGTCATATGCGGTGACAATATCCTGAGCATCGGCGCTATGAAGGCCGTTAAAATGGCGGGGCTGGAAATACCCGATGAGGTAGGCATCCTGAGCTTTGACAATTTCCCCGTTGCCGACCTGGTGGAACCCTCGCTTACGACTGTGGACATTGATGTTTTTGAATTGGGCGTGCAGGCAGCCAATATACTTTTCAAGCTCATCGAAAATCCGGCTGCCAGGCAGCAGCAGAGCTTGATCTCCACCTGCATCCGGGTGAGGGAATCTACTATGAAGGCGGAGCAAACGGCCGAAAAGTGCCAGAGTATGGGTATATGGGAAGAGACGCCGGCAATTTCCTTCAAAGCAGAGGGGGAACCATGCGGTTGAAAGCCCACTGAAGGAAATAGTGTGTGCACCCCCGGGAGCCGTGCGCCGGCTTTATATATCCACATCAGAGTAAGACCATGGAAAGACATTTTCGTCTCTGGCAGGACGGGAGTTTTTATTTTAAGGGTGCAGATGCACATTGGCGATTTGGAGGTGTCAGCGAAGTGTTCAAACGGCTGAAAAACGATATAAAAGCAGTGCTTGAAAGAGACCCAGCAGCGCGCAGCTGGCTGGAAGTGATTCTGTGCTACCCGGGATTCAGGGCGCTCAGAAGACACAGGGTGGCGCACTTTTTCTACAGGCATAATATGAAGCTCATAGCGCGCCTCATCTCACAGAGGACGAGGAAGGTCACAGGCATAGAGATACACCCCGGAGCGAAAATAGGCGAAGGGGTCTTCATTGATCACGGCATGGGCGTGGTGATAGGCGAGACCGCGGAGGTCGGGGACAACGTTACCATTTACCAGGGCGCCACGCTGGGCGGGACAGGAAAGGACACGGGCAAGCGCCACCCCACCATCGGCAACAATGTCATGATTTCCGCAGGCGCCAAGGTGCTCGGCCCCTTCAAGGTGGGGGATAATAGCAAGATCGGCGCGGGCGCAGTGGTGCTGAGCGAAGTACCGCCCTACAGCACTGTGGTCGGCGTGCCCGGAAGGGTGGTGAAGCGTGTGAAGTGCCCCGGGATGAACGAGGAAACAGGCGTGCGCGCATGCGAATACGGGGATGTGCCCCCGCCCTGCGCAAGCACGCCCGAATGCCCCGCCGTTGACGCGCTGGAGAATGCCGCACGGCCGGGCAAGGCGGAATTTTTGAGCAGGAACGGCAGCGCAGACCTTGACCAGGTGCATTTGCCTGACCCTGTCAGCGTAGAGCTTGCGGCGCTCCGTGCGAGGATCAAGGCGCTGGAAGAAAAGGTGGATAAAATCATAAGCTCCAAAGAGGAAAGCAAATGAGGATATACAGTACCCTAACCCGGCAGAAAGAGGAGTTCATCCCCGTACACGAAGGCGAGGTGCGCATATATGCCTGCGGACCTACCGTCTATAACTATTTTCATATCGGTAACGCGCGCCCTTTTGTGGTCTTCGATACGCTGAGGAGGTATCTCGAATCCAGAGGGTACAGGGTGATATATGTCCAGAACTTCACGGATGTAGACGACAAAATGATAAAGCGCGCGCGCGAGGAGGGTATAAGCGTGCCCCGGCTCGCCGAGCGCTTCATTGCAGAGTATTTCAAAGACGCTGATGGCTTGGGGATACGCCGCGCCACGGTACACCCGCGTGCAACGGAGCATATCGGCGACATCATCCGGCTTATCGAGACACTGATTGAAAAAAGCCACGCCTATGTTTCGGAAAGCGACGTATATTTCGATACCCAAAGCTTCCCGGCTTACGGTAAGCTCTCGGGGCAGGACCTGGCGGAGCTTGAAGCAGGGGCGCGCGTGGAGCCGGGGGAAAAGAAAAGGCATCCTATGGACTTTGTGCTGTGGAAAGCTCAGAAGCAGCAGGATGAGATCGCCTGGGACAGCCCCTGGGGGAAGGGCAGGCCGGGCTGGCATATAGAGTGCAGCGCGATGAGCATGAAATACCTCGGCGATACCATAGACATCCATACCGGCGGGCAGGACCTGATATTTCCCCACCATGAAAACGAGATCGCTCAGAGCGAAAGCGCCACGGGGAAGCAATTCGTAAAATACTGGATGCACAACGGGTTTTTGAACGTGGAAAGCAAGAAGATGAGCAAATCCGAAGGCAACTTTTTTACCGTGCGCGAAGTGGCGGAGGAATTTGATCTTGAAGCGGTACGGCTTTTCCTTCTGAGCGCGCACTACCGCAGCCCTATAAACTTCTCGCATAAGCTGATGGAGCAGTCTGAGAGCGCATTGCAGAGGATCAAAAATTCTCTGGAGAACCTCTCTTACATCGCCCGCGAAGGGAAAACAGGAGCGATAACGGATGAGGAGACCGCGCTGAGTGCCATGATGGAAACGCAAAAAAAGGCGTTCTTCGAGGCGATGGATGACGACCTCAATACCGCAGACGCGCTTGGGGCGATGTTCGAAGCGGTTCGTGAAGCAAATACGGTGCTCTCGGGCGGCGGGACAAGGACTGCCGCAGCCAAAGCGCTGGAGATATTAGATGCCATGCTTGCCGTCCTCGGCTTGCTTCAGGGGGCGCGTGAAGAAGGATTCCCGGCCGAAGTAGCCGGGCTGGTGGAGAAAAGGCAGCAAGCAAGAAAAGAAAAAGATTTCGCCGAAGCAGACAGGATAAGGGAAGAACTCAAAACGATGGGTATAATCTTGGAAGATACGCCGCAGGGAGTAAAAATAAAAAAGATGTAAAAATTTGCGGGATAAGCAAGACAAACTCTTTGGCAATATGGTAAAATTGTTCAAAGGACTTCAGCAGATATCTTTGGAGGTAAACTAAAAATGACTCCCACACCATCGCCCACCGGCAGCGCGCTGCCTACTGCCAGCCCTGGGGTGCTGCCAGGGGCACCTGTGGATATTTTCTCTCTGTTAATGCCGATTTTATTCCTTGTTGCGGCGGTTTATTTGCTATGGAACGCCATCAAAGCCAGAGGGAGGCTGTTTGAGTTCCCGCAGTATAAGCCGGAGATCCACCCGCATATGAAAAGGTCAATGCGCATCCTCGTTACTTTCCTTGGGCTCATTTTCCTTGCGCAGGCCGTTTTCGATTTTATACGTGTGCAGTATCTGGCGGATATCCCCGGTTATTTTGACTATGTGCTGCTCGGGTTGATCCTGGCCGTCATCGTGTTCAGCTCCGTCTATTGGACGAAGAAATATAAGAAATACAGAAAATAGCAGACAAAAGATGAAGAATATTCCGGATGAATTGCGCGGGAGAGGCCGATAATGTTTTTGCGGAGCCGAAGGGGAAAGACGCCATTTTCAAATCTCTCAGGCAAAAGGACCGCGCACGGACGGGACTCTGTAAAGCCGCTTCATATGGCGGCACCGAAGGGGCAAGGGGAAGAACCCGAATCTCTCAGGTAGAAAAACAGAGGCAGGCAAGTGTTCTTGCCTGCCTCTTACGTTTGTTCCTGCTGCCCGATCTTGACATCAACGAGGTGGAAACATCAATGGATGAAACAAAAAGAACGCCGCTGTATGAGGCACACCTGAAGCTCGGCGGGAAAATGATGGCGTTTGCGGGCTACTGGCTGCCCGTGCAGTACAGCGGCATCATAGAGGAACATCATGCGGTGAGGAACGCGTGCGGCCTTTTCGACGTATCGCATATGGGAAGGTTCATCATCGAAGGAGACGGGGCGGCGGGCACGCTTGAGTGGCTATGCACCAACGATATAGCGTCCTTACCAGAGGGGGCGGCCTGCTACACCTTTCTGTGCAACGCTTCCGGCGGTGTCATTGACGATATACTGGTATACAAACTGCATGGGAAGTACATGCTGGTAGTCAATGCTGCAAACAGGGAAAAGGCGTGGCGCCACCTGATGGATAATGCCGGCGGCGCCTGTATCCGGGACAGCTCGGATGAAACGGCGCAGATCGCCCTGCAGGGACCAGGATTCCTCAAGGTTTTAGACAAACTCGGCGTTGGCATTAACGTCCCGGCAAAAAGGTACAGATATGCCGGAGGACTGAGAATAGCCGGACTGGATATCGAATTATCAACCACCGGATATACCGGAGAGGAAGGCGTGGAGATATTCTGCCGCGCCGGGGATGCAGCTGCTTTGTACGATGCGCTCTATGATGCCGGAGCTGATTTCGGCCTCAGGCCCTGCGGGCTGGGGTGCAGAGACACGCTGAGGATGGAGGCAGCAATGCCGCTTTACGGGCACGAACTGGGAGAAGACATCTCGCCCCTTGAAGCAGGCCTCCACACATTCGTCAAACTGGATAAAACCGCAGATTTTATCGGGAAGCAGGCGCTTTTGGAGCAGGAAGAAAAAGGGGTTCCCCGTACCCGCATCGGCTTGAAGCTGTTGGACCGGGGCATCCCAAGGCAGGGATGCGGCGTATTGTTCAAAGGCAATCGAACCGGCACTGTCACCTCGGGCGGATTCTGTCCGACACTGGGCGGCTCTTATGCAATGGCTCTTATAGATTCGAGGTACGCAGAAAAGGACGTGTTCAAGATAGTCATCAGGGACAGGGCGCTGCCTGCACAGCGGGTGGACATGCCCTTTTATAAACGAAGCAAACAGCCAAAACAGATAAAGGGGAGGAACTAAAGCCATGAATATCCCAAACGAGCGGAAATACACCAGGGAGCATGAATGGGTGAAACTGGAGGAAGGTCTCGCGCATATCGGGATAACCGACCACGCGCAGCACGAACTGGGGGATATCGTATTCGTTGAGCTGCCACGGGTGGGAACGCGGCTTGCGGCAGGCGCGCAGCTGGCCGTGGTGGAGTCGGTCAAGGCGGTTTCAGAAGTATACTGTCCGGTGAGCGGCGAGGTCATAAAAGTAAACGCCGCGCTTGAAAACAGCCCGCAGCTGCTGAATGAGGCGCCCTATGCCAACCCCATCGCCACCATACAGGTGAGCGGAAGCGAGTACGGCACGCTACTTGACGCGGCACAGTACGAAGCATTCCTTCAGGAGGGATGAAGATGAGATCATACCTCTGTCTGGATGAGAGCGCCCGTGCAGAGATGCGCTCTGTGCTGGGGATAAGAAGCGAGCAGGAGCTTTTCTCCGATATCCCGCCGGACATACGGCACACAGGGGCGGTGGATCTGAAAGGGCCTCTAGACGAGCTCTCTACAAAACGTGAATTTTCGCGCATGGGGGATAAAAACATAAAGATCCGCTCGTGCTTCCTCGGGGCGGGCGCATACAGGCATTTCATCCCTTCGGTCGTAGACCATCTGGCGAACAGGAGCGAATTTTATACCGCATACACTCCCTATCAGGCGGAGATGAGCCAGGGGATGCTGCAGGCGATCTTCGAGTACCAGAGCCTGGTATGCGAGCTGACGGGAATGGATGCTGCGAACGCATCCCACTATGACGGGGCGACAGCCGCCGCCGAAGCCATGCTCATGTGCCGCGCCGCTACAAAAAGAGACGAAGTGCTGGTCTCTTCCACCCTGCATCCCCATTATAAAGAGGTTATAAAGACCTATGCCGGGGCCGCAGGGATACAGTTAAGATTCATCCCGATGAAAAACGGCCTTACCGACATTTATAAACTGATGGAGATGTGTTCGCCCCGGACGGCGGGCGTCATCATCGCGCAGCCCAGTTTTTTCGGCTGTGTGGAAGACGTCTTTGCCTGCTCGGATATAACGCACGGGCAGGGCGCGCTGCTTGCAGTGGTGCTTGATCCCATCCCTCTTCCCGTCCTTGCAGCGCCCGGCGAATACGCCGACATCGCTGTAGGGGAAGGGCAGAGCTGGGGGCTGCCGCTCTCCTTCGGAGGCCCGTACCTCGGCTACATGGCGGTAAAGGAAAAATATACGCGAAACCTTCCCGGGCGTATCGCCGGAATCGCGTACGATGCGCAGGGACGGAAAGGGTACGTGCTGACGCTTCAGGCGAGGGAGCAGCATATCCGGCGCGAAAAAGCCCAGTCCAATATCTGCTCCAATCAGGCATACTGCGCGCTGCGCGCGGCCATTCATATCAGCGCGATGGGGGAGCCGGGGCTTTCCGAAATGGCAAGGCAGTGCTACGATAACGCGCATTACCTGTACGAAAAGCTGTTGCCGCTTGACGGCTTCTCGCCTGCTTTCGATGCGCCTTTCTTCAGGGAATTCACCATCAAATGCGACAGAGATATTGGTGAAATAAATAAAAAGCTGCTGGTTCACGGCATTCTCGGCGGGCTCGACCTGACGCCTTACGGGCTGCCGGGGCACTGGCTGTGGTGCGCTACGGAGCTCAATACTTCCAAAGAAATTGAAGAACTTGCCGCAATACTGGAGGTGGGCGCATGAAAGGGGATTTTCCCACGATTTTTGAAAGGGGCGGGAATGGCCTCTCGTCAGTCGAGCTGCCTTCCTGCAGTACGCCATCAAAAGATATAAAAAAAGAACTGCCCGAAACGGCTCTCAGAAAAAGCCCTCCGAAGCTCCCCGAAGTACCCGAACCCGAATTGGTGAGGCACTATACGGCGCTCTCAAGGAGAAACCACGGCGTGGACAACGGCTTTTACCCGCTGGGCTCATGCACGATGAAATACAACCCCAAAATGAACGAGGACATTGCGGCCATGGACGCTTTTTCCTCGGCGCACCCGCTCGCTCCCGTGGAAGCGGTGCAGGGGTGCCTCGAAGCCATGTATGGGCTGCAGGAAGCCATCGCAGGCATCACAGGCATGGACGCCGTCTGCCTGCAGGGCGCCGCCGGAGCCCACGGGGAGCTGACTTCGCTGATGATGCTCAAATCGTATTTAAAAGATATAGGAGAAGAAAGCAGAAACCGCATCATCGTGCCCGATTCTTCTCACGGGACAAACCCTGCGAGCGCAACTTTAGCCGGCTTCACCACGGTGCAGATAAAATCGGGCATTGACGGAAAGATCGCCCTTGCGGCGCTTGAAGCGGCACTGGGTGATGATGTGGCGGGGCTGATGCTGACAAACCCCAATACGCTCGGAATTTTTGAAACGGAAATCACAAAGATAGCGGATATGGTTCATTCCCACGGAGGGCTGCTCTATTATGACGGAGCCAACCTCAACGCCATCGCAGGCATCGCCCGGCCGGGGGACATGGGCTTTGACATGGTGCACCTGAACCTGCACAAGACGTTTTCCACCCCGCACGGCGGGGGAGGGCCGGGAAGCGGGCCTGTCGCGGTCAAAGCCGCGCTGGAAAAGTACCTGCCTAACCCCAAGGTAGTCAAAAACAGCGACGGCTCATACGGCTTTGCCTGCCATGAAGCGTCCATCGGCATGGTCAAATCATTCTGGGGCAATTTCGGCGTCATGCTCAAGGCGCTTGCCTATATCTTTTCACTTGGCTGGGAGGGGCTGGAAAAGGCCTCTGAGACGGCGGTGCTCAATGCCAACTACTGTCTCGAAATGCTTAAAAATGACTACGTGCTCCCCTATGAGGGACGCTGCATGCACGAATTCGTGCTCTCGGCTGAAAACCTCGCGGCTTACGGGGTTCGCGCAATGGATGTGGCCAAAGCGCTGATTGACTACGGCATCCATCCGCCGACGATTTATTTTCCATTGATCGTCAAAGAGGCACTGATGATAGAACCGACGGAAACGGAAAGCAAGCAGACGCTGGATGGATTCATTTCTGCGATGAAGCAGATAGCAAAGACGGCCAGGGAAAACCCGCAGGCGCTGCGCGACGCCCCAAAGACCACGCCTGTAGGGCGTTTGGATGAGGTGGGCGCGGCAAGAAACCCGGTGCTGAAATCCGGGAAATGACCGGGACGGGGGCGTAGGAGCGATTATAGAGCGGTTATAGTGTGGTTATAGAGCGGTAGAGAGGGGGACGGATTGCCGCGCCGGGTATTTTGGAAAGGGGTTTCACCCCTCTTCCCAAACCCCCACCCCGAATAGGAAACTGGCTACTTTATTGAATTAGATGGGAAGGAGGTTAACCCCCTTCCCAGGCCCATCCCCAGATTGCCGCGTCGCCTATCGGCT
>JAUYED010000062.1 GCA_030691525.1 Bacillota bacterium
CCCCTATATTTTCATATTCTTTCTCAAATAATATGAATATGCCGTGCCTACTCCGATGAAGACGTATACGGCGAGCAGAACCATCAGCAGCGCGTCGGCCTTTCCTCCCTCTTGCAGGATGCTGCTTGGAACGGCGTAGTGGTACGGGGAGAGGTATTTCATCCAGCCGGTGTCGGGCGTGAGCTGGGAAAAAGTCCCCAGTATGTACGTTACAAAAAACAGTCCGGTGGCTGCCGGCGTTGCAATGCTCTGCTTGGAAAGCGCTGAAGATATCCCCAGCCCGAGCGCCCAGAAAGCCAGTTGTACGAGCAGCATAGGATATGTGAAACTCAATACCTGCGTCAGGTATTCATAACCCGGGCTTTTGAGCGCTTCCAAAAAGATCAATGAAGAGGCGGTGATTATCACATTGAATGCAATGAGAATAGACAGCGTGGAAAATAATTTTGTGGAAACGATCTTGGTGCGCGTCACCGGCTGGGCATAGAGTAATTCTATCGTGCCTTCGCTCTCCTCTTTTGCCAGAGCGGAAGCGCCGAGGATGGCCGCGAAAACGCACGCGCCGATCTGCAGCATCTGTGCAGTATAGCCGTAATATTGCAGCAGGTCGGTAAAATCCATACTCATATCAACCCCGAAAACCTTCCGCAGATAATCGGGAAGCATATCTATTTTCGCTTTTATCAGATCTCCATAGCCGCTGTTCAATATGGATGGATAAAGCGACATGAAAAGTATGTTGATGGCCAGCATCGTGAGCGTCCATACGAGGAAGGGCTTTAATAGCCGTTTCAGCTCGGCTTTATATATACTCAATTCCCAATTCACTCCTTCTCGTAATAATGCATGAACGCGTCCTCAAGCTGGATGTTCTCTATGCGGAGGTCTTTCACCTTCAATCCGGCGATCGCCTTTATCAGCGCATCTATGGAGCCGTTATATATGAATTCCTTATAGCCCGTTGTTTCTTCAAATTCGTGGACGCCCAATGACCCAAGTGCCGCCGCTATGTCCCCTTCCGCGCTTATCCTCACACGGCAGGCGTTCAAACCGGCCAGTTCATGGATCTTCCTGTCCTCGATGATGCGGCCTTCGCGCAGGAACGCCACCCGCAGGCAATGGCGCTGCACCTCGGCCAAATTATGGCTGGAAAGAAATATTGTCGTCCCCCGGCTGTTTTCTTCCTTCAGAATTTCAAAAAGCCGTGTCTGCATCAGAGGATCGAGGCCGCTTGCCGGCTCATCCAGCAACAGCAGTTTGGGGCGGTGCTGCAGCGCCTGTACGATGGCCACCTTTTTGAGGTTGCCAAGGGACAGCTCCCCTATCCTTTTGCCGCTTTCCACCTCAAAAATATCGCACAAGCGCAGCATTCTTTTTCTGTCTACGTTTTTCCTCAAACTCGCGCAATAATCGAGCAGTTCTCCGGCTTTCATTCCAGTGTAATATCTTACTTCGCCGGGAACGTAGCCGATATCTTTTTTGATCTCCGCGCTTTTCCTGGCGCAGTCCATCCGGAATATTTCCGCTCTGCCGCTTGTCGGGAAGATGAAGTTCAGCAGCGTGCGTATCGTGGTTGTTTTGCCCGCGCCGTTAGGCCCGATGAAACCGAAGAACTCTCCCTCTTCTACCGTGAGATCAATTTCTGCGATGCCACGCGTCCTGCCATAATATTTCGTTAGCTTTTCAGTGGTAATGACAGCCACAGCCAAGCGCTCCTTTTTTGTTTTGATTTATAATATCATATCATCTTCTTATGTGTTTGTCGCATGTTTTAACTTCCACCTGCTCCCAAGTAATGCCTAACCCCCTGCCGCTCAATAACTGCTCTTTAACGCTCAATAACCGCTCAATAACCGCTTCCCTATCCTTACCCTCAATCTTTAAGAACACAACGCCCTGACGGGTGTCGGTGAATTATTGTGCCTGTAGTTCCGTAGGGACGAAAGGCCAATTCTGAGCCGACACCCAAACCAAAAGCACCCTCCCGTCTATTGAACTCAGATAAACTTTTTGAATATTGACGGGAGGGGTAGGGGTGGGTGGCTTCACATACCCGTACTATATCCAGTGGGGTCTGGGGCTTTATCGGCAAGCCCCGAAGGGGCGCCAGCCGGTACCGCCCCAGCGGGGTTTTGGGTACTTTTGTACCGGTACAAAAGTACCGCCAGCCGCAGGCATAAACCCTATAGAAATGACCCCAATCTCCTCTGACGCTTATTAACCGCTCTATAACCCCTCACCTGCCCCTTTCCCAAATACCCGCAGCACAGGCAGGGCAAGACGGGGGAAGGCCTGGGAAGGGGGGCTATGCCCCCCTCACAACATTTCTCTTGCGAAATAATGAGAAAAATGTAGAATAGGGGTTAATATATGTATTCGCGGGCTGAACCTTCGTCGGCACCCGCATATGCATATCGTTTCATTCTTTTTTTCATTCGGAATCATCTTTTTATTGGAGGCGTATTTCTTATGATACTCGTTACAGGCGCTGCCGGACACGTTGGCAACGTGCTCGCCCGCCGGCTGTCAGAAAAGGGCGAGAAACTCCGTCTCCTCCTTTCCCCAACGAGCAACGAAAAAGCGCTGTCAGGCATAGATGGCGAGATAATCCGCATGAACACACTCGAAAGGCAGAAAGTCCGTGAAGCCGTTCGCGGATGCCGGCTCGTCTATCACTGCGCAGGCGTCATAGACATCGCAGGCACCAATTCCAAGCGTATGAAGGATTCAAACGTACTTGGCACCAAGTCTGTCGTGGACGCATGCCTGCAGGAAGGGGTGGAGCGGCTCGTCTATGTCAGCACCATCCACGTCTTGGAGGAAGCCCCCCGCGGCTCGGCCACCACCGAAGTCCTGTGCAAAGATGATAGGGAGGTCGTAGGGCTTTATGGGAAAACCAAGCTTGAGGCCACCAATTACGTGCTCGATGCGGTCAAAAAAGGGCTGAACGCCGTCATAACCTACCCCACCGGCATCATTGGCCCCTATGATTTCAAGGGTTCCGAGCTGGGCACCCAGATAAGGAGATACGCCAGAAAGAACCATCTCCAGCTCTATCTCAATGGCGGGTATGATTTTGTAGATGTCAGGGACGTCGCAGACGGCCTCATCCTCGCCTGCGAAAAGGGCAAAACCGGGCAGGGTTACATCCTTTCGGGGCAAAAGCTCACGCTCAAAGAGATACTGGACACTGTGGAGCAGTGCACCGGCTTCAAAAATCCCAAATTCTGCGTGCCCGTCTGGCTTGCCTACTTCGGCGGCTGCTTTACTCCGGTCTTCAGTTTGATAACAGGCAGGAAAGCGGTCTTTACCATCTACAGCATCAAGACCGTCCGTTCCAACAGCCAGATATCCTGCCGCAAGGCGCGCGAAGAGCTGGGGTACTCCCCCCGCCCCGTCACCGAGAGTATCCGCGATGCCCTCGTCTGGTCAGGGCACGTGCAGAAATAAGCGTAAATATCAATCTTAACTGATTATTAATGCCCGACTCAGCCATGAGCCGGGCATTTTTATATCTTAATCCGTATTTTATTCTAATATTTCAGGCAAAGTCTCCTGTATATCACATACCCTTAACGATTTCCTCCAATCTTTGCTTGAAGGGCGGTATGCTTTCTTTTAGAGTCTGCCAGACGTCTTCCATTAATAGCGTTTGGTATTTATGCGCCGTTATATCACGCATTCCTGCAACGCTCTTCCAGGGTATTTCGGGATGCCTCGTCATAAAAACGCTCGGCAGGCTTTTAACCAGTTCGCCAATGTTTATCAGCGTCATGCAAACCGCTCTTTTTATTTTTTCGTCATGCAAAAAATCTTCAAGGGCGGTTCCCTCGGCAAGTTCATCAATGACCTGAATCTCGGAAAGGATTTTATATAAAATCTGTATGGTTCTATCGTTCATATATGTTCACAACCCTTCCCGGCTTCAATAGCGAATCCTTTTTCAAGGGGCCGTGTATCACATCAACCTTTTTCTTGAGTTCCTTCTCCATATCATTTTTCAATCCGGTAAGTACGAACAGCGAAACAGCCGGTTTCTTAAATTCGACCAATATATCCACATCGCTCTTTTCATTCGCTATGCCCTCAGCATACGAACCAAAGAGCGCTGCTTTTTTGATTTGGTACGCTCCGGATACCTTGTTTACCGCTTTTTTTATTTCGTTCAATGAAAGCATGTTCTTTCCCCTCTTGGAATTTTTTCTCCGGTTTCATTATATCCATTTATTATTAATATTTGCAATATCGCTGTCAAAGAGTTTTGCTTTCATCCCTCTCTCCCTAAGTTTTGATCATGTTTTACTACCTGTCACCGCATACCTCTCACAATTTTCACTCCCCATACATATTATGGTATGGATCAACATCAATAGATATAATAAATGGAGGGAATACTCGTGAGATATAAAGAGAACCCCGATATGGGGCCCTGGATGAACGTCCCCGGAACCATGCGCCCCTGGTGCACCATGCATGGAGCGGAACGCTTCCCCTGCTGCCAGCCCGGGATGCCACCGATGGGAGCCGGTGGCATGGCAACCGTATACCCGGATATCTATTACAAGCTGCAGCCCCATATTATGAGGGCGTGCGATATGATGGATGATTACGGCGGCATGATGTTCACTCAGGACATGGTGGAGCGCATGAGCGACCGGGTATATGATGATGTGATGAGGATGGAACCCGATATGGCCGATTACGCCCGGGAATATGAGATGAATCCCATGCCCGATTCTTCCGGAGAAAAAATGATGCAGCCCGATCCCAATGAGTTTGGCCGGGACGAGTTTGGTCTGGATGAGTTTGGCCGGCGCTTCATGTTCAGGCGCAGAAGCCCTTTCAGGGACCTGATAACCATCTTGTTTCTGCATGAGCTCTTCCGCCGGAGGAGACGCAGAAGAAGATAATGATAAGATATATTAATATCTTCTGAGGGCAGGTGAAAACGCCTGCCTTATTACTTCTCATTTCGGAATATTTTGATTAAAGAAGAGAGACCCAAAAGGCCTCTCTTCTTTCTTGTCATTTTGCCGCTATTTCGGCTTTGGCATTGCTTCGGGTGCTTGAGCAGCGGCTTTTTTTGCGGCTTCCTTTTTCTTCTTTTTCATTTTCTTAGGATTCTTGTCTCCCATTCCTAAAACATCCTTTTTTCATTTTTTCCCAATTGGTGCAGCCGGCTTCACCGGCGCCTTTTTCTTCTTTTTCTCGACCTTTTTAATGTTTTTGTTCGCCATATTATTACCTCCTTTATTTATTATCATATGTTTTTATATTTACTTTCTTTTTTTGTTCTTTATAATGTCTTTATTCCCCATATTATTACCTCATTTATTGGTTATCAACACATGTTTTTATAACATCTCAAAAAAATTGGCTCATTTGCGTATAATATAGCACTTTTTATACGTTCATTTCAAGTAATTTGTCTGCTTTGTATCAAGCCCGCTCCACTAAAAATATGCCACCCCTGTTATTGCTTAAGAGCGTAAGCAACGCGGCTATTCCTCATTTCGGAATATTTCAGGAGCTGTATGTGCAGTTTCATCCCACGTCGTCGGGTCTTCTGACTCATCTGTATAA
>JAUYED010000093.1 GCA_030691525.1 Bacillota bacterium
AAGTGCTCCAGGTTCGGCAAAAAGAAGCAGGCTATGATATCTCCCTACTGGGCGGCACAAAAGATATCAGCGCCGGCCAGCTCGTAGACAGGATAGGCGTCCTCATCGGGTGCCGTTTCCCTGCGGGAGGGGAGATGGAGGCCTTAGCGCAAAGGGCGGACGCAGCAAGCATCCCTGCTCCCGTATCTGTTGACGGGATGGACTGCAGCTTTTCGGGGGCGGAAAACAGTTTGAAGATCAGCGCTGGAGAAGGGGCGGATGCGGGAGCGATATGCCGTGCCGTCTTTGGCTGTATATCCGGAACGCTTTCAAAGATGATACGGGCGGCATCGAAGAAAACCGGCCTTAAGGATGTCCTTTTAGTAGGCGGTGTGATACAAAACCAGATGATAAGAGATGCTTTGGCTGAAGACATTCAAAGAAAAGCGCCAAATATCCGTCTGCGCTTATGCCCGAAGGAGCTCTCGGGGGACAACGCGGCGGGGGTCGCGGCACTGTGCAGGAAAATGTATGAGAGCCGGGGAGCCAACCCATGAACGAGGAACAATACCTTTCGGTATCACAGCTGAACGCATACGCAAGCGCCGTCATCAATGGGGATGCCATACTGCAAAACCTGTTTGTGACTGGCGAGATATCCAATTTCAGAGCGCATCCTTCCGGCAACGCGTACTTCACGCTTAAAGACGAATTTACTTCCGTACGGTGTATAATGTTCCGGGCGCAGGCAGGGCTCTCGGGCATAGATTTCCATGAAGGGACCAGAGTGGTGGCTTCAGGCCGGGCAGCGATATACGAGAGAGACGGGCAGTTCCAGCTGTATGTTTACGCGATGTCTGCGCTGGGCATGGGGGAACTGCACGCATCTTTCGAGCAGTTGAGGGAAAAACTTGAGGCCGAGGGGCTTTTCGACCTCCAGAGAAAAAAGCCGCTTCCGCTTCTGCCAAAGAAGATAGCCGTTATTACATCGCCCGTAGGCGCAGCGATACAGGACATCATAAACGTTTCCCGGCGAAGGTTCGAAAATATACAACTTTTGCTCTATCCTGTACCTGTGCAGGGGCCAGGCGCCGCGCACAGCATCGCAAAAGGGATCGGCTATCTGAATACGAGAGATGATATAGATGTGATGATCGTCTGCCGGGGCGGGGGTTCCGCAGAAGAGCTTTGGGCTTTCAACGAGGAAGAAACAGTGCGGAGCATCGCGGAAAGCCGAATCCCGATAGTCTCGGCGGTGGGGCACCAGACGGACTTTACGCTTTCGGATTTTGCAGCGGACAAAAGGGCGCCTACGCCTTCGGCGGCTGCGGAGATATGCGTCCCGGTAAAAGATGATCTCAGGCGAGCTGTGGACGAGCAGGCATTCCTGGCGCGCAGGCGGGCCGTAAGCGCGGTGGGAAAAAAGAGCATGCGTCTGGGCTGGGTCCTGCACGGGCTTTCGCTGAGGCGGATGGGAAATACTGTCCAGCAGAAGAACGTAGAGCTTGACAGGGCCCTTTCTGCACTGATGGAGAGAGGAAGGCGGCGCGTGCTTGGTGCGGGGACACGGGTTTTCATACTTGCAGAAAGACTGAAGGCGCAAGACCCCGACAACGCACTTGGAAAAGGTGTGGTAATGGTGACCGACGCCTTGTCTGGTGAGAGGGTGAAAAAAGCAGGAATATTGGAAGCGGGGCAGGATATATGGCTGCATTTCCGCGACGGCGATGCAAAAGCAAGAGTCCTGTCCATCGCATCTAAGAAACGAGGAGATTGATATGGAGACAGCCAAAACAAAAAAACAGGACATCACTTTTGAAGAGGGCTTAGTCAAATTGGAAGGCATCGTAGAAAAACTGGAGAAGGAAGACATGCCCCTTGAAAAAATGATCGGGCTTTTTGAAGAGGGCATCCAGCTTTCAAAGCTCTGCAAGACGAAGCTGGATGAATCCCAGGCCAGGATAGACATGCTCGTAGAAAAAGACGGCGGGATGAGCGAAGCCCCGTTTGAAGAATAGAGGAAGCAGGAAGATGAATCATTCCGAAAAATACGGGCTTTTCAGGGACAAAATAGAAAACGCCCTGGCAAGATATTTTGAAGCGGAGGGGATCCCCCGAGCCCTGAGAAATGCAATGGCATATTCCGCCGGCTCCGGAGGAAAACGCCTGAGGCCTATCCTGCTTCTCGCTGCGAATGAGCTGATGCAGGGCGATGAAGCAGAGGCACTCCCATTTGCGTGCGCCGTAGAAATGATACATAACTACTCTCTCGTACATGATGACCTGCCTGCAATGGACAACGACGATTTCAGGCGGGGGCAGCCGGCCTGCCACAGGAAATTCGGGGAATGGCTTGCGATACTGGCGGGCGACGGCCTGCTCTCATATGCATTCGAGATAATGCTTTCTGAAACGGCCAAAGCCGGTAAAGAACGTTCCGGAGCATTGGTGAAGGCCGCTCTTGCCATAGCGCGGGGAGCGGGCGTCTCCGGCATGGTGGGCGGGCAGTGCGCGGACATGGAGAACGAGAACGCGCTCGACCTTGAAAAGCTCTATTATATCCACGAAAGGAAAACGGGTGCGCTGATACGCGCTTCCTTAGAGGCGGGGTTGCTTCTTTGCAGCCCGGATGATGAGCGGCTGAAAGCCATCCGCAGGTACGGGGAATGCATCGGGCTGGCATTCCAGATCACAGACGACCTGCTGGACATCTCGGAGGACGCCGGAAAGCCCACCCGGAGCGACGAGAAAAACGTGAAGCTCACTTTTCCCAAAGTTTACGGCGTTGAAGGAGCCGTGGATATTGCCCGGGCAAAGGTGGAAGAGGCAATAGCTGCACTCGGCATATTTGGAGACAGGAATGGATTTCTAGTACAGTTGGCGAATGCCATTTTGACGAGGAAATCATAGCAGATTGCTGAATAATTAATTCTCAACGGATGCGCCCACCCCCTGACCCCCTCCCATTTGCGAAGTGAAGATAGAATAAGAGTTTTTGGTGAAATGTGAGGGGGAACATTACCTTTTGGGGGCTGCGCCCCCAAGGGCATAGGCCCCTGCCTTTTTGGGACGGAGACGGATTGCCACGTCGCCTGCGGCTCCTCGCAATGACAGAAGGGGCAAGGCGTTGGAGTAGTTATAGAGAGGTTATCAAGCGTCAGGAAGAGGGACGGATTGACGTGTCGCTTGCGCTCCTACGGCAGCCATCAGGTTTGCTTTTTGAATAGATTGCTTGCTGCTATTGTTAAGAACGTTTATATTTA
>JAUYED010000136.1 GCA_030691525.1 Bacillota bacterium
GTCTCCCGCGGGTCAAGCTGGTACAAGGTGAAATACAACGGCATCACAGGGTACGCTTATTCAAAGTACCTTGTAATATGAATGCGTGAAGATACATCAGATACAGTTGCATAGCTGGCGTATCATATACCGGTATGTATAATCAAAAAATTAATGGCGGCCAGGCGAAAAAAAAGTAGCTTCGGCCGCCGCTTAACCTTGGAAAATCTTTTCCCTTGCGTACTCGCGCTTGTTTGGCAGAAAGGAAGGTGCCGCGTGAAAAGAAAGATCGCGCTTTTTATCTCAGTGCTCATGCTCACAGCGGCGTTGCTGCCAAGTACCGCTTTGGCGCTAGAAAGATACGAAGTGCTTGCCAAGGGCGATAAAGACCAGTATGTGCTTCAGCTTCAGAAAGCTCTTTTTGAAAAGGGCTTTCTGAAAATCAAGCCCACCGGCTATTTCGGGACGGATACCCAGAAGGCCGTGTACAATTTCCAAAAGTCAGAAGCCATAACGGCCGACGGTAAAGCCGGCCCAGTGACACTGAAACTGCTTTTAGGGAAAAACTATAAGCCGCTTCCCAGCACGAGGAAAGTCGCCGATGCTGAAGTGGAAGCCATCTCAAAGGGAGATGAAGGCGACAACGTCAAAAAACTTCAAAAACGCCTGAAAGCACTCGGATATTACAAAGATGAGATAACGGGCTTTTTTGGCCCGCTGACCTTCGAGGCAGTAAAGAAATTCCAGCGCGTGAACGGGCTTCCCGAAACGGGAACGGCTGCCGAAAAGACGCTGGGGCTTATCTATACGGACAAGGCAAAAAAATCTAACGGGAAACATATACAGACGGCATCCGTTTCAAAAATGGATAAGTTTATCGAAAAGGCAAAAAAATATATTGGCAAGGCGTACCGGCGCGGAGGGAACGGCCCCGATGCTTTTGACTGTTCTGGCTTTACCAAATACGTCCTGAAGCAGATGGGCGTCACCGCGCCGCGCACCGCAGATTCGCAGAGCCAGAATCCCATCTGGGAAAAAGTCGAGCGCGACCAGCTGAGAAAAGGAGACCTTGTCTTCTTTGATACACGGAACGGAAACCCGCCTGTAGGCCACGTAGGCATCTACCTTGGCAAAGGCAAATTCCTGCACGCCATGCCCGATGAGGGCGTCATCATATCCGAGCTGGCCACAAAATACTATACCGAAAGGTTCAAATGGGGCAGGCGCGTCTTCAAGTAAACGTATGCGGGATGAGAAGCAGGGAGCTTAACTTTAAAGATGAAAAGAATGTGCGATGAGGCATGAGACTATGACAAAAGGCACACTGTATATTTGCGCCACGCCTATAGGGAACCTCGAGGATGTCTCTTATCGGCTGAAAAGAGTGCTCTCCGAAGTAGATATGATAGCTGCCGAGGACACGCGCCGCACGCTGAAGCTGCTCAATCACCTGGGCATCAAAAAACCACTCTTCAGCTGCCATAGATACAATGAAAACGAGCGCGCGCAAAAGATCCTTTCCATTCTCGAACAGGGGAAAAACGTCGCGCTCGTATCCGACGCGGGCATGCCGTGTATCAGCGACCCCGGGGAAGCCGTAGTGCGGCTCGCCGTTGCCAGCGGCTGCTCCATCCTGGCGGTGCCGGGCCCCAGCGCGGCGCTGACGGCGCTGGCCCTCTCCTGTCTTGATACTTCGAGCTTTGTCTTTACCGGCTTTCTGCCCAGGGAAGGCAGGAAAAGGAGAGAAGCGATAGCCGCTCTTTCGAATGAAACACGCACGAGCATACTCTATGAAGCGCCCCACCGGCTCCTTGAAACGCTTCAAGACCTCCAGCAGGCCCTCGGGGACAGGAAAATATCCATTTCCCGGGAGCTGACGAAGCTGCACGAGGAAACGTTCCGGGGGACCCTCTCTTCGGCTATCGAACATTTTCAAGGCGGCGTCAGAGGCGAGATAGCCATCGTGCTGGAAGGAATACATATCCAAAAGGAAAAAAGAGAAGCGCTTCCCGGAGAACTGGAAGAAAACCTGAAAAAATGGCTTGCCCAGGGGATGACAAAAAAGGCGGCCGCCAAAAAGGCGGCCGACGTGTTCAGCATTTCGAAGGGCGAAGCTTATATGGCTGCCACAAAGCTGAACAGGAACACTGGAGCAACGCAAGGCAGCGAAACTATCTAGATTTGATCTCCTTCATGCAGCTCTTGCAGATGCTCTTCCCCTTGTAATCAATGACGTCCGAAGAATTATCACAGAAAATACACGATGACTGGTATTTCCTCAAAATGATGAACTCCCCGTCCACAAAGATCTCAATGGGGTCCTTGATCTCGATGCCCATGGTCCTACGGAGCTCGATGGGCAGGACGACGCGCCCGAGCGCATCTACTTTTCTCACGATACCGGTAGATTTCATGATTTGATTCCCCCTTCCCTCAAACAAATTATACCATATTGAAAATGTTAGTCAATATATTTATGAAGAAATGGGCTTTGCTATTGAAATTTATATTATTTAACTTGTTCTAACAATATATAAAGGGCTCATAATATTTACCGCGCAAAGACATGACGTGCACCTATGGATAAAATCGCTACTTGGGGGGTATGCTGCTGCATGATTAACGCGGTATGGGCATTGCTGCTGCTTGCAGGAATGCTGTTTTTTTTCATAGGCGGAAGGTTCCAGGAAGCAGGAGAGGCGGCAATCAACAGCGTAAAATCCGCCGTGGAGCTGATGATAGGCATGTGCGGGGCATACTGCCTGTGGATGGGGGTGCTGGGGATCGCGCGCAAAGCAGGGCTGGTGGAAGCGCTGGCCAAGCGGAGCCGGAAGCTGCTGTGCTTTCTTTTTCCCACGGTCCCTGCGGAAAGCGAAGCCATGGGGTACATCGCACTGAACCTGATCGCAAATATACTGGGGATGGGCAACGCCGCGACGCCTTTCGGGCTGAGGGCGATGGAAGAGCTGGCCAAGCTCCAGGACTGCCAGGGAAGGGCTACGGATGCCATGCTGATGCTGGTGATCATCAATAACTCGGCCATACAGCTGCTGCCTATAGGGACCATCGCGCTTCGGGCGGCCTTTTCTTCCGCAGACCCGTATTCCATCATGCTCACGACGCTGATCTCCACTACGTGCAATACCCTCCTTGCAGTTGCCGCAGCAAAGCTGATACAGAGGAGGCGGCAGAAATGCAGGCGGTGAGCATCATCTCCGCAGCCATCGTGCCGAGCTTCATAGTGCTCATAGTTATTTACGGGCTCATAAAAAAAGTGGATGTTTACAACGCATTTGTAGAAGGGGCAAAAGAAGGGCTGAATACGGCGGTCAAGATCCTCCCGTATGTGGCGGCGATGATGCTGGCGGTGGGGATATTCAGCGCTTCGGGCGGTTTCGATATGATAACAGGCATCTTTGAAAAACCCGCGAAAGCGCTGGGGATACCTGCCGAAGTCCTGCCGCTTTTCCTTGTGCGCCCCTTTTCGGGCAGCGCCGCCATGGCGGTGCTTGCAGATATTTTCAAAAATTCGGGGCCCGACTCCTTTGCAGGGCTGCTTGCATCCACCATGATGGGTTCCTCGGAAACGATTTTTTACACTTCTGCCCTTTATTTCGGCGCAGCCAGGATCAAGAAAACAAGATACGCCATCCCTCTTGCCCTGTGCTCCGAGATCATCGGGCTCATCTCCTCGGTCCTTGTCTGCACGTGGGCGTTTTCATGATATTTGCCGGCTTGACAAAAAAGGAGCAGTTCATATATACTGACAAGACAACACCGACGATATTTTTGCGATGAAGCAGAGAGTACCTCTCATATTTGGAGTCCCTGTACGAAAGAGAGCCGGGGAAAGGTGAAAGCCGGCTGCAGCGGGCAAGAGGGAACATGGCTGCCCGAGCATTGACGGCCGAAAGCGCAGGGGGAAGTTTTCTTAGAAACGCGTGTGAAGCCGCAGGGGAAGCGCCCCATAGAGCGCCCGTTAACAAGCCCGCAGGATGTTATCAGACATACAGGTCCCGCGGGGAAAAAGGGTGGTACCGCGGATGATTCGCCCCTTATCAAGGGGCTTTTATTATTTCTAAAAGTGAGAGGATGGGAATTCCTTATGAAACAAAAGACGTTTTACCTCACGACGCCTATATATTACCCAAGCGACCGGCTGCATATCGGGCATTCCTATACCACTGTGGCGGCCGACGCCATGTGCCGGTTCAAACGGCTGACGGGATATGACGTCTTTTTCCTGACGGGCACAGACGAACACGGCCAGAAGATCGAGCGGAAGGCAAAAGAGCACGGGAAAACGCCACAGGAGTATGTGGACGGCGTCGTGGCGGGGATAAAAGACCTTTGGAAACTGATGAACATATCCTATGACGATTTTATAAGGACCACGGAACCGCGCCACGTTTCGTCTGTGCAGAAAATCTTTAAAAAGCTCTATGAGCTGGGGGACATTTATAAGAGCGAATATGAGGGATGGTACTGCACGCCTTGCGAGACGTTCTGGCTGGAGAGGCAGCTTCATGACGGGTGCTGCCCCGACTGCGGCCGGCCTGCGGAGCGGGTGAAAGAAGAGGGGTATTTTTTCCGGCTCGGCAAGTATCAGGACAAACTGATAGAATACATCGAGGCACATCCACAATTCATCCAGCCGGCCTCAAGAAAAAACGAGATGCTCTCAAACTTCCTCATCCCCGGGCTTGACGATCTCTGTGTTTCGCGGACATCCTTCACCTGGGGCATACCTGTCAGCTTTGACCAAAAGCACGTGATATACGTGTGGATAGACGCGCTCTCCAATTACATCACCGCGCTGGGGTATCTTTCGGACGACGAAAGCCGGTTCAAAAAATTCTGGCCTGCAGACGTCCACCTGGTGGGAAAGGAGATCGTCCGCTTCCACACTATCATATGGCCTATCATGCTGATGGCTCTGGGGCTGCCACTGCCAAAGCAGATATTCGGCCACGGCTGGCTGGTGCTTGAAGGCGGCAAGATGAGCAAATCCAAAGGCAATGTCATAGACCCTGTGCTTCTGGTGGAAAGATACGGCGTGGACGCCATCCGCTATTTCCTGCTGCGCGAAGTCCCCTTCGGAGCCGACGGAGTTTTTTCCAACGAGGCGCTGCTTGCGCGCATCAATACCGACCTTGCCAACGACCTTGGCAACCTCCTGTCGCGTACAACTGCTATGATAGAAAAATACTTTTCGGGGAAGGTACCTGCGCCGGGGAAAGAAGAGGAGAACGATAGAAGCTACTTGGAATTTTGCAGCACGCTCCCTGACACCGTAGAAAAACATATGGACGAGCTGCATTTCTCGGACGCACTGGCACATATCTGGCAGTTCATCGGGCTTTGCAATAAATATATTGACCACAATGCGCCCTGGGTACTGGCAAAGGACGAAGCGTCAAAGCCGCGGCTCGGCACAGTGCTTTACAACCTTGCCGAATCGCTGAGGCATATCGCAGTATGCCTCACGCCTTTCATACCAGCGGCGGCGGAAAAGATCTTTGCCCAGATTGGCGTCAAGGCGCCCGGGCTGAAAACCTGGGAGAGCATCCGCTCATTTGGCGGGCTCAAAGAGGGCGGCACAGTTGCAAAGGGTGAAGCCATATTCCCGAGGATAGACATCGCCAAAGAGATAGAATCCCTCGAAACACTGCAAAAAGGGGCCGGAGCAAACCCCGCAAACACATAGGCGAAGGAGGAAAAGCATGGACGAGCCGGAGAAAGCCAATGGCGGCTTCATAACCTACGACGAATTTGCTAAAGTTGACCTGCGCCTTGCCAAAGTTATCGCCTGCGAGCATATCGAGGGCGCGGAAAAGCTGCTCAAGCTGGAACTTCGCGCCGGAGGGGAAAACCGGACGGTCGTGGCGGGCATCAGGAAATGCTATTCGCCGGAGCAACTGATCGGCAAGACAGTGGTGCTGGTTGCAAACCTCAAGCCAGCCAAGATCCGCGGCGTGCTCTCACAGGGCATGATCCTTGCGGCGTCGGATGAAGCAGATGAAAAACTGACACTGATCACAACGCTGGATGATTTCGCCGATGGAGCGAAGGTCAGGTGAGAGTATGCTTTTTGATACGCACGTGCACCTGCTTTCCAGCCGGTTCGACGCGGACAGGGAAAGCATAATCAGGGGGCTTGCCCAAAACGGCGTAGGGCTTATCCTCGAAGCGGGGTGCGAAGAAGGGCCGGACGGGAGCATCCCCATCGTGGAAAAATATGAGATGGTCTACGCTTCAGCCGGTATCCACCCGCATGAGGCAAAGGATTTCACCGGGGAGGATATCAAACGGCTGCGGCAGATGCTTTCCCACCCCAAGGTAAAGGCGGTGGGGGAGATCGGGCTGGATTTCCACTATGACTTTTCCCCGCGGGACGTACAAAAACAGATATTTGAAATGCAGCTGGAACTGGCAGCCGAGCTGAAAAAACCGGTCATCATACACAGCCGCGAAGCGGCAAAGGACACGCTGGAAATGCTTCAAAACTATAAAAACAGGTTGAAAACAGGCGTGATGCACTGCTATTCGGGGAGCATAGAGAGCGCAAGAGAGTATCTGAACATCGGCTTTTATATATCCTTTGCGGGGCCGCTGACATTTGAAAACGCCAGGCATATACGGGAAGTCGCCGCTTTTGTGCCCTTGGACAGGGCGCTGGTGGAAACAGACTGCCCGTATCTGACGCCTATTCCATTCAGGGGGAAAAGGAACGAACCCAAATATGTCCGCTATATAGCGGAAGAACTGGCAAGGATAAAAGGCCTGCCCTATGAAACGGTTGAAAAAACGACTTATGATAACGGCAAGACTCTTTTTGATATCACATGATTGCAGGGGGTAAAGTGGTGGCTGATACCTATGCCTATGAAATAAAAGGGAGCGTCTATATAAACCTGACGAACGAGTGCACCAACAAATGCGGATTTTGTCTGCGCTCCCGCATGGACGGCGTGGCCGGCTACAACCTCTGGCTGGAAAAGGAGCCCACGGCGGAAGAGGTCATCGCCCAGATGAAAAAGTACAGCGATTACAGCGAGGTCGTCTTCTGCGGCTTCGGTGAGCCGATGCTCCGTATGGATACCCTGCTGGAAGTGGCAAGGTACGCCAAATCAACAGGGAAACGCGTCAGGATCAATACGAACGGCCAGGCGAGCCTGTATCACGGGAGAAACGTTGCAAAGGAGCTGCAGGGGCTGGTGGATTGCGTTTCCATAAGTTTGAATGCTCTGGACGCTGCAAGATATGATGCTCTCTGCCACTCCATCTTCGGTAAAAAGGCGCATAAAGCCGTACTGGAATTTGCGAGCGAATGTAAAAAATATGTTCCCGAAGTGGTGCTGAGCGTAGTGGATATACTGCCCGAAAGCGAGATAAAGAAATGTGAAGAGCTGGCTGAGAAAATGGGCGCTAAATTCAGGATACGGCACTATGTAGGGCAGTGACAAAAGCTGACCAGGGGGGTTTTTAAAACCGATGGAGCAAATCTGGGAAGAGCGGCACAGGGTCGCCTCCTATTGCGCGGACTTTGGATGGAAAGCACGGCCGTCCGCACTTTTTTGCATGTTTAGCGATGAAGCAGGCAGACATGCGGATCGCCTCGGGATAGGTTATCGGGACATGAAAAAGAAAGCCATGGCATGGCTGCTGGCAAAAATGCGCGTTGACATGGAAAAATACCCCCTTTACGACCAGACGGTCACGATCCGCACATGGACGAAAGGGTGGGACGGGCCCTTTGCGATACGCGGATATGAAATGGTTGACGATAACGGAGAACGCCTTTGTACAGGGTGCTCCCATTGGGTGGTAATCAGCACAGACGATATGAAGCTCCTCCGCCCGCGCGATACTGGTTTCGACTATGCCGACGGGCGGCCTGACATCGTCCTGCCTGCCCCTGAAAAAGTCACGCCCGAGGGAACGCTTATCCAGGTCAAAGAATTCACGGCCGGGTATTCCCATATTGACTTTCTTCATCATGTGAATAACGCAAGGTATGCCGACTGGGTATGCGACTGCTTTAACAGGGAATTTCACGAAAAGCATGAGATGCAGGCATTGACACTCAACTATAACCGGCAGGTGACATGGGGAGAGGCCGTGGAAACAAGGGTTTACCTCGTTTGCGAAAAGCCATTGACGCACCGCATAGAAGGCGTGAGCAGGCAGGCGGGAAATTCATCCTTTTTTGCTGAGGCCGTTTGGAGAGAAACAAGGCCAGGGTGAACGCAATGTACAATTTACAATTCAGGAACGCTGCGAAGTGAGCGCTCCGAAGCGGTTACAAAATGGGACAGGCGTTGGAGAGGTTATAAAGCGATTATGGAGCGATTATAAAGCGTCAAAGGAGATTTGGGTCATTTCTATAGGGTTTTACGCCTGCGGCTGGCGGTACTTTTGTGCCGGTACAAAAGTACCCAAAACCCCGCTGGGGCGGTACCGGCTACACCCCTTCGGGGTTTGCCGCTAAAGCCCCAGACCCCATCGGATATAGTACGGGTATGTGAAGCCGCCCACCCCTATCCTCCCGTTGCGGAGGATTTTATATTATCAGGGTCATGAGTTACGGGAGGGGACTGAAGTTTGGGTTCTTTGCTCCGGTATTGGCTGGCGCACC
>JAUYED010000058.1 GCA_030691525.1 Bacillota bacterium
GGCGCAAGCTCGTCTATCATCATCTGGATGGGGACGCTCTGGAACAGCGGGCTGACCGCTTCGCGGTTATGGATGCGCAGCACGGCCTCGCCGAAGAGCGGCGCCACCGAAATGATCTTTATCTTGTTGCACTTGGTTACAAAGGGGTTGTCCACAGTATCGGTGCTGATCATCATCTCTACGGGGCTTTCTTCTATGAGCTTGATGCCTTTTTCCCGAAGAAGCATGTGGGAGATGCAGGCGTATATCTTTTTGGCGCCCAGTTTTTTGAGCGCATTCGCCGTATCTACAATTGTCCCGCCCGATATGGTGAAATCGTCCACTATCAGGCAGTTCTTCCCTTTGACGTCTCCAATGATATCCAACACACTGGCGTTTTCATCATGGCCTTCGCGGATCTTATCACCGATGGCTACGGGCAGCGAAAGGTATTTGGCATAGCTTCTGGCGCGTTTGGCATAGCCCGCATCCGGGGAAACCACCACGAGATTGTCTATGAACCCCATTGCTTTGACGTGCTCGCAGAGCAGGGGGAAGGACAGCAGGTGGTCAAAGGGTTTGGTGAAAAAGCCCTGTACCTGGGGGCTGTGCAGGTCCATAGTAACGATCCTGTCAGCGCCGGCGATCTCGATGCAGTCTGCGCAAACCCGCGCACGTATGGAAACGCGGGGTTCGTCTTTTTTATCGCCTTTGGCGTATCCGAAATAGGGTATGATGGCAGTGACGGAATTGCAGCTCGCCCTTTTGAAGGCATCCATCCAGAAAAGGACTTCAACGAATTCGTTATTAGGGTTCATACCGATGGGCTGGAGAAGATAGACGTCTTTATCGCGTACAGTTTCGAGGACCCGGATAAAAATATTTCCGTCGGAAAAGCATATGACTTCGGATTTACCAAGCTCAGCGCCCATATACCTGCACATTTTTTTTGCAAAGTTATAGCCGCTTGAGCCCGCAAATATCTTGATTTCTCCGTGCAGCGATATCATTTCTTCCGGTCCCCCCCCAAAGAGATTACACCACTATTTGATTTTATAGTGTTATTTTATCACTAATAGTGTGTATTATCAACCCGCATGAAGAGCTTTTTGATTTGAATGTATAAGTATTTCGAGGGACCTGAGCAGCTTTTCGTCATCGTTCCATGTGCATCCCATGTCAAGCTCACTGCGGATGCCGTCATGGAAGTCGCTGCCGCTGGTTATAAAAAGCCCATACCTTTTTGCTATCTTGCAGTACTGGCCGGCCTCTCCGGCGGTGTGCGAAGGGTAGTATGCCTCTATCCCCCACAATCCCTCCTTCGCAAGGGCTGCGACCAGTTGTTCAAGCTCATACATAGGCATATGGAGCAGCTTCGGGTGCGCCAGCACCGGGTGGCCGCTCTCTTTGCGTATAAGTCTGATCGCACTGGCGGGCCGGAGCTTTTTCCTGTGCGCATACCCAGGTCTGCCGATGGCAAGGTATCTATCGAAGGCCTCTTTCATGCTCTCGACATACCCTTTTTTCATCATCACCCGGGCGATGTGCGGCCTGCCGACGACGTTCCCCCCTGCCTCTTTCTCTACTTCTCCGATAGTGATGTCCATGCCCAGTCCGCAGAGTTTCTGCAGTATAACAGGGTTTCTCTCACGCCTCGCGTCGTTCAGGGCGGCAAGCGCCCTGCCGAGCCGTTCCCCACGCCCGATGCAATACCCCAGGATGTGCATCTCCTTTTCAGACTCCACTGAAAATTCGACGCCGGTTATGACCTCGATCCCCGCGGCTGCGCCTGCACAGAGCGCTTCTTCCAGCCCTGCCACCGTGTCATGGTCCGTGATGGATATGCCTGAAAGCCCCAGCGCTTTCGCACGCCCTACGGCCTGTGCCGGAGACAGTACGCCGTCCGAGGCGGTAGTATGGATATGCAGGTCGTACAGCTTCACGGTATGCCTCCTATGTATTTGGGAAAGGGGCTTGTGCCCCCTTCCCAACCTTCCCCCTCTTGCCCCGCTTGTGCTGCGCACGGCCAGCGGGGCGCTTCTTTCCGTCTCGAAACTGCCTTGTACTGATATTTGACGCGCATGTCGTCAAATATCATCATATTTTATGCCCCGTATATTGGCCTCGTGCCCACCCCTTACCCCTCCCATACATTACCTTTCGGGGGCTGCGCCGAGAACAATTCGGGGATTGCCGCGTTGCGAGCGCTTCTCGAGTATTTGGGAAAGGGGCTTCACCCCTCTTCCCAAACCCACACCCCATAAGGGTTTTGATTCTCCGTGATAAAGGCGGCTGTGAAAGCCGCCTTTATGTTGATATTTATGCGCATTGCCTGCAAAACATGTGAACAGGCAGCTAAGCTTTGGCCATCATGCGTTTGCGTACTGCTCTTCAAATTCTTCGGCGTTAAGTTTTTCTTTCTGCAGCAGCACTTCGGCCAGTTTGTGTATCTTGCTGACGTTGGCTTTTATGATATCCTCGGCGCGTTTGTAGGCCTCGTCCATTATCTTTTTTATTTCCCCGTCTATCGCTGCAGCTACGTCCTCGCTGTATATCCTCTGCTGTCCGTAATCCCTGCCGATGAAGATCTCATGGTCTCCGCCGAGGTAGACGGGGCCCAGTTTGTCGCTCATCCCGAACTCCACCACCATGCGCCGCACGATCTCCGTAGCCCGCTTCAGGTCGTTTTGCGCGCCTGTGCTGATGTCGCCTAGCAGGAGCTGCTCCGTTGCGCGGCCTCCGAGGAGCATCGCCACCATATCAAGCAGCTTGCTTTTGAATACATGCCTGTCGTCTTCCTTGGGCAGCGTCATGGTGTACCCTGAGGCGCTGCCGCGCGGGACCACGGATACTTCGTGGACGGGGTCGCAGTTGGGAAGCATTTTGGCTACGACGGCGTGGCCGATCTCATGATAGGCGGTGCACCGTTTGTCTTTTTCGGTGAAAACCAAGCTTCTCTTTTCGGGTCCTGCGACAACCCTTGTGATTGATTCCTCGATCTCAGACATGCCTATCCTGTTCTTATTGCGGCGCGCGGTGAGGATGGCGGCCTCATTTAGCGCGTTTTCAAGGTCTGCGCCGGTGAAGCCGATAGTCCGCTTGGCCACCGTCTTTAGGTCCACGTCGCTGTCAAGCGGTTTGCCGCGCGAGTGGACTTTGAGTATCTCTTCCCGCCCCTTTATATCGGGGATATTGACAGTGATCTGCCGATCGAACCTGCCCGGGCGCAGGAGCGCCGGGTCAAGGATATCCGGCCTGTTTGTAGCGGCAAGGATGATGATTCCTTCGTTGACAGAGAAGCCGTCCATTTCTACGAGCAACTGGTTGAGGGTCTGCTCCCTTTCATCATGCCCGCCGCCGAGGCCTGCGCCCCTGTGCCGCCCGACGGCGTCTATTTCGTCTATGAACACGATGCAGGGGGAGTTCTTTTTTGCCGTTTCAAAAAGATCACGCACGCGTGATGCGCCTACGCCCACGAACATTTCCACAAAGTCCGAGCCGCTGATGCTGAAGAAGGGTACGCCTGCCTCTCCGGCAACGGCTTTGGCGAGCAGGGTCTTGCCCGTTCCCGGCGGTCCCACGAGCAATATGCCCTTGGGTATGCGCGCCCCAAGTTCAAGAAATTTTTTGGGGCTTCTCAAAAATTCGACTATCTCGTTGAGCTCTTCTTTTTCTTCGTCGGCTCCCGCCACATCGGCGAACGTTTTTTTATTCTTGTCGCTGACGTTCATGCGCGCGCGGCTTTTGCCAAACGAGAACACCTGGTTCCCGCTCTGTGCCTGCTTTGAGGAGATATACCAGAAGAAGCCGATGATGAGCACGGCAAAAAGGAGCAGTGGCAGCATGGATATGTACCACGGCTGCTCGGCGGAAAGGAATGAGATATTGAAGCCAAAGTCCTGTGCGGCTATATCTGCCACCGGCTTGCCGGTAAGCCTGGATGCGATGATGCGCATATCCTGATAAAACTGATCCACCGGCGGGATATATGTGGTAAAGTCATATTTCCCCGGGAGTTCCTCCGGCTTTATAAGCGAGCCCTTCTCTATGCCAAAAAGGTTCCTCTCTACGATCGCGACATCGGATACCTCTTTTTCCTGTACCTTCAGTTGAAAGGCGCTGTAATCTATCTTAACTATATTCTGGCCGAACCCGCCCGTAAAAAACTGTACAGCCAGCACAAACATGATGATGAGCAGAATGAACAGGGCGGGTCCCCTTATAGATTTCTTCAAAATAAAGTCCTCCTTAAAAGCTCATAAGGGTAATTATAGCATCACAAATAATATATATCAACCAACGCGGAATCCCTCTAATCAGTTTTTTACTGCGCCGATAAACGGCAGATTCCGGTACTTCTCGTCAAAATCCAGCCCGTACCCCACAACGAAGCGGTCTTCTATGGAAAATCCGATGAAATCGGGCAGGATATCCGCCTTGTGACGGCTTGGTTTATCCAAAAGGCAGCAGACCTTCAATGAGGCGGGGCGCCGGGCAAGGAGTACGCCGATCAGGGTTTTCAGAGTCAGGCCGGTATCTACGATGTCCTCAACGATCAGTACGTCCTTATCAGCGATATCCAGCTCAAGGTCTTTGACGATCATGATATTGCCGGAAGTGCTTCCTCTGGAGCCGTAGCTCGACACCCGCATGAAATCCATCTTTACAGCCGCCGTGATATTTTTGGCTAATTCGCCGAAGAATATGACTGCGCCCTTTAATATGCACACCATGATGAGCTCGCGCCCCTTGTAGAAGCGCGATATTTCCTCCGCAAGCTCAAGGATCCTTTTTTCTATCTGCTCTTTGGAAATAATGACGTCAATGTTTTTCTTCATTTTTCCTGCCCGCTTTCGTTTTTGATGTACGATATTTTAAGGAACCTGCATGTTCCGGAGGTGACCTTTGCCTTGTCCGAGATGCCCAATCCCACCGCCCAGATGACCTCCGGTCCGCTGGCGACAAGGGGTATTTTATCCCTGTTCCATCTCTCCACGCGCCTTTCTGAGAGATACTTTTTCAGCTTCATGCCGCCGCACCCCAATGGACGTATCCTGTCGCCTTCTCTTCTTGCGCGGATGACGGCGTCTTTGGGTAAGACATCAAAGTCGAAATACTCTGTATCCTTGGCGTGGCTCTTCAGATCGGCAGGCACATCTTCCAGCACTTCAGCACAGAAGGCGCAGCCAAATCCCGGCGCCTGGGTGAGACCAGGGATGTTCAGGGCGATCTCCCCGTAATTTTGCCCGGTGCCTGCGTCCCTTGACAGCTCGATACGGGAAAACCCCCTTCTGGCAACGAGCCCTGCCGGCAGATCTATAATAGAGCCCGCACGGGAACCCAGCAAGCCTAAAACGTCGTCCACGTTGGCGCTCACAAGGTCTTTCAGACACGCCAAGCGTGCCGCCGCCTCGCGTACCACCCTTTTCCCCAGCGCCGGATGCGCTCTTTTGAGCTGCGCGATTTCAAGGGCTATGCCTGTTTCCGTATTTTTTGCACAGGTATCGTAAAAGGCGTCTGTAAGCAGCTGAAGCAGGCCTTCATCATCCGATATGGACTTCGCACACCGCGACAGGGTGGCACAGATGCCCGGATTGAACTGCTGCATGGCAGGCAGAAGGACGTTCCTGACACGGTTCCTCGTATAGTCCAAAGAAAGGTTCGTTTCGTCAATGGCATAGGGGATGCCGTTTTCTTTCAGGTATTCAAGTATCTCCTTTTTTTCTATGAAAAGAAGGGGGCGGATGATATTGCCCTGTACGGGGCGTATCCCGCGAAGCCCTGCCGTGCCGCTTCCGCGCATCAGGTTCATCAGCACCGTTTCCGCGTTGTCGTCCATGGTATGCCCTACAGCGATCCTGTCCGCCTTTTCTTTCCTGAGCAGCCGGTTGAAAAAGCCGTAGCGCTCCTGTCTTCCGGCTTCCTCTATCCCTATGCCCTGCTCCCTGGCGGCATTTGCCACGTCCACCCGCTCGTAAAAAAACGGCACGCCCAGCTTCATGCAATAGGACTTGACCAATTCAGCGTCTTTTCCGGAACCTGTCCGGATAGCGTGATCAAGGTGCGCGGCGATGACAGAAAAGCCCGCTTCCTTCCCGAGCTGGTGCAAACACGTCAGCAAAGCCATAGAATCCGGCCCTCCGGATACCCCGCAGACTGCCTTCTGCCCGCGGCGGAGCATGGCATATTCTTTTATCGTTTTTCTGACCTTTTCAATCACTTTATTGACACCCTCAATAGTATTTTACCCATTCCAGACAGGATTGACAAGAAAGCAGGGTTTTAATGTTATGGGAAAGGGGCTTTTGCCCCTCTGCCCAAACCCACACCCCGAAACAATTACAAACGGATCGTGGAATATCGGGGTAGGTTGTTCTTAATAAGTATACCCACCCCTGACCCCTCCCGTTATCAATCGGAGAGATAGTATAGGGCTTATGAGAACGGGAGGGGAACGTTACCTTTTGGGGGCTGCGCCCCCAAGGGCATAAGCCCCTGCCTTTTTTGGGGTTGTGCTGTCCCTCTATAAAGCTATTATTAAGTTGCAGCGGAGAGGGAGACGGATTGCCGCGTCACGTATGCTCCCAAGCAAATGACAGAAGGGGTTGGGCGTTGGAGAGGTT
>JAUYED010000068.1 GCA_030691525.1 Bacillota bacterium
GGGACGGAGATAGCCGTAGAAAAGTTTACTCATATCAATTGGAAGCCGAAAAACGGGAAGACTTATGTAAACGGCCCCGACCCGGCCACGGTATCACCGACGCCGGCTCCAACCCCTCCTTGACCCTAGGCAACAGCATCACCAAAAGTTTTTCCATCTCATCTGACGCTTCAATGCATATAAAAGTGGCGGCTTATAAGCCGCCACTTTGCACACCCCTGATTAAGACCTCAGGTGTTTTACCAACTGATTCATTCACTCAGTCTCGTTTCTCCAAACTTCAATGCACCCACCATAACCTCTCTAACGCCTATCTCTCAATTTCTAGGAACGAAAACTATAGCAGGAGTCGGTGACATACTACAGTGAACCTGAAGGGTTCACGCAGCCGTCACCGACTCCAAACCAAAACTCTCCTCCCGTAACTCGTAACCCTGATAATATAAATCCCCCCATAACGGGAGGATAGGGGTGGGTGGCTTCACATACCCGTACTATATCCAGTGGGGTCTGGGGCTTTTAGCGGCAAGCACAAAAAGGTGAGCCAGCCGGTACCGCCCCAGCGCGGTTTAGGGTACATTTGCACCGGCGCAAAAGTACCGCCGCCGGCAGGCAATGCCCTAAAGAAACGACCCTAATCTTCTCTGACACTTCATAACCGCTCTATAGCCTCTCCAACGCCCCTCTTCTGTCATTGCTTCGGAGCACTCGCTACATAGCTTTCCTGAATTGTAAATTGTAAATTGTGATTAGCTCTTATTCTACAGAGAACACATAGAAGTAGAGCGGCTGCCCCCCGTACTGGACTTCCACGTCGCATTCGGGGTGCTCCTTCGAGACCTTTTCTGCAAACGCCTCGGCCTCTTCTTTTTTGACGTCTTTTCCGTAAAAGATCAGTATCGTGGATTCGTCGCCTTTGACCATGCCTTTCATCAGGGCATGCGCGACTTTTTCTACATCCTTGCCCACATGCAGCAACAGGCCGTTTTCCAGCCCGAGGATATCCCCCTCCTGTATCTGCTTTCCTTCCAGCGTCGTCGCCCTTACGGCAAAGGTGACGCTTCCCGAATTAACGCTCTCCATCGCCTTCTTCATCTTGGCTTCGTTCTGTTCGAGTGATGCCTCGGGGTTGAAAGCGATAGCAGCGGAGATGCCCTGGGGGATAGAGCGGGTGGGGATGACCACTACGCGCTTTTTCGAAAGTTCTCCCGCCTGCTGCGCTGCTAAGATGATGTTTTTATTATTGGGCAGCACGATGACGGTATCCGACGGCGATTTATTTATCGCCTTTGCGATGGTTTCAGTGCTCGGGTTCATCGTCTGGCCGCCCTGGATGACCTCGTCAACGCCAAGGTCTTTGAAAATATTGACCAGGCCGTCCCCGATAGCTACCGCCGCTATGGCATAGGGTTTCTTGGGCTTTTCCGCGATCTCCTCCATCGGCCGGTGCTGCTCTTTCATGTTATCAATCTTGATGGCGCTCAATTCGCCCAGCCGCAATGCGAATTGAAGCGCTTTACCCGGTTCATTCGTATGAATATGCACCTTCAGCAAGTTGATATCGCCCACTACAAGCACGCAGTCCCCCGCTTTTTCCAGTTTCTCGCGCAGCCGGTCAATATCCTGCGGAGTGACGACAGAGTAGATGTTCTTTATCAAAAACTCAGTGCAATATTGATAAGTGAGCTCCACTCCCTCGGTCTGCAAGGGCACTTCGGTACCCAGCTCAAAGATCGACATATCCCCCACTTCTTCCCCGTCTAAGGCCATTTTAAAGCCGGTGTAAAGCACCAGCAGGCCCTGTCCTCCGGCATCCACTACACCCGCCTGTTTCAGGATGGGCAGCATATCCGGCGTTTTTTTGAGTATGGCCTCCCCTTCTTCAAGTGCGGCATCCAGTACAAGGTAGACGTTTGAGCCGTATGAGGCCGTGTCAAGCGCCTTGTTTGCCATATACCTGGCAACCGTCAGTATAGTGCCTTCTTTTGGTTTGAGCACGGCCTTGTAAGCCGCTTCGACGCCGCCTCTCATGCCTTCTGCCAGCGCGTCAGCGTCGGCCTGTTCAAGTCCTGCTATGGCTTTGGCAAAGCCGCGAAAAAGCTGGGAGAGGATGACGCCCGAGTTCCCTCTTGCGCCTTTCAAAGCGCCTAAGGATACTGCGTCGGCCATTTTTGATATGGATGCCGTTTCAAGGTTTTTGATTTCCCATACGGCGGACATCATAGTCAGGGACATATTCGTGCCCGTATCTCCGTCGGGAACGGGAAAAACGTTCATCGCATCCAGGATCTTTTTATTTTTTTCAAGCATAGCGGCGCCTTTTATCACCATTTCTTTGAAAAGCGGGCCGTCTATCGTATGTTGTGCCAATTCCACAAAATCCCCCTGTCCCAAAAAAGGTTCAAGCGACTTCCTTTTATGAGTTTCAAACCCTTATGCCGTGGACCGTCACATCCACGCGGTTGACACGCAGCCCTGTGAGGTTTTCCATCTGATACTTGACGTTTTCAATGATATTGGAAGCGACGGCAGAGATGGATACCCCGTATTCAACGACGACATAAAGTTCGATGATCACTTCTTCGCCGTCCCAGCGTATCTTCACGCCTTTGCTCAGATTTTCGCGCTTCAAGAGTTCCACCAGGCCGTCTGTCGCGCGCTTGGACGCCATGCCGACAAGGCCGTAGCACTCCATAGCGATGATGCCGGCGAGGTTGGCAAGCGCTTCGTCGCTGTATATTATCTGGCCAAGGGCGTTACGCTTTCTTACAGGCATGTTTTAACCTCCATTCGTGGCAGCGTTGGTTCCGCCATTAAAATATATTCTATATCAAAAAACCGCATTACACAACCTAAATCAATCCCTGAGCGCCTCACAGGCGGCTTTAGAAGCGTTCCCAAGTTAACATCGCTCCCACGTTTTCAATCCCCGAAGAAGCCTTCCCTTTCTATAGTCAACCTCTCAACATTTTCCATATATGTCTTCAGATCCTTAGGGTTTGCGTGTCTCTCTATCCGCCCTTTGGCAAATATCCGCTTGGATATGGCCCCTGCGCCAAGCGCTAAGATATCCACTCTTTCCTCCATGATGTCAATATTGTAAAGGCATTCCTTCCCGGGGAAGGCATACCCCGTGTTTTCAAGATTTCCCATCATATACTTCTGCCTGTAAAGGTAATAGGGCTTCATGCCCGCCGCTTTGGCAGAGGCATAGGCCGTATCCAGCATTCGTTCCACTTCGCATAGAACCGGCAGCGCGTAATTTTCCAGCTGTTCGCGGAGCCGCGAAGCCCTTTTCACGGCAAGCGTGTGTACAGTCAGGTTGTCGGGTCTGAGCCTGAGAACTGCTTTCAAAGTCGAATCAAAATCCTCCGGCGTTTCTGCCGGAAGCCCTGCGATGATGTCCATATTGATGCAGGAAAACCCCTCTTCCCTCGCCCATGCAAATGCCTGAACCACCTGTTTTGGCGAATGCGCCCTTCCGATGGCGGCAAGCGTCTTTTCGTTCATGCTCTGCGGGTTGACGGCGATCCTTTTTACGCCCATCGTTCTGGCAAGTTTCAGCTTGGCGGGATCGAGCGTATCCGGCCTTCCGGCTTCGAGGGTGAATTCAGCTCCGGCGGGGCGGAACACACTTGCTACGGTTTCAAGGAGCTGCGATAGTTCCTCGTAAGACAGCGCGGTGGGCGTCCCTCCTCCGATATATACGCTTCTGATGTGTCTGTTTTTCAATATTGAACGGGCGGCCGCGCGTATCTCTCCGCAGAGCGCATCAAGGTACTTTTGGACGGTCTCCCTGTCCTTCGGGAGCGGGTTTGAGGCAAAGGAGCAGTAGAGGCACCGCGACGTGCAGAAAGGTATGCCGATATATATGTCAATATCGCCGGGTCGTATCTCCGACAGTATCTTTTCCTGGTTTTTTGCCGTCTCATAGACCAGCGACGCCTTTTGCTCCGAGCAGTCGAACCGCTCGATCAGTACTTCCCTGGCACCTTCAGGTGTCAACCCTTCTTTGGATATGTCTCTGAGGAGTTTTGTCGGGCGTATCCCTGTTAGAGAGCCCCACGGCATAGATTGCCCCGTATAGTTTTTCAGCATGCGGAAGCACGCGGTCTTCGCGCAGCGCTTGAGGTCCCGCTTCCGCATCATGTCGTCCACACTTTGTAAAGGATGAAATGTGTACTCGTATTCCGCAAGTTTTTTGCCGCCCGGGCCAAAAAGTGAAAACGTATTCCGCCACGACTCTCCTGCGTCATTTGAAAAATCGTGCCGGATGATGATACCGCCCTGCTCAACGTTCAATGTATCTCCCGCCGGCTCGATAGGCGTGATGCCGTAAAAGAGGCGGATCACTTCGCATATGTCATTGAAAAATACGGGCGTCTGTGTAGAAAGGTATATCATATGCATCCTTATACGAGCGCGTTGTTTTCCCGCTCGAATTGCAGGCTGGTATGCGGGCCGTGCCCCGGATAGACAGTGTAGTCCCCGGGCAGCACAAAGAGCTTGCTCCTGATGGAGTCCGCCAATTGCTCGTAGCTGCTCTGCGGGAAATCCGTCCTGCCTACTGATAGTTTGAAAAGCGTATCCCCCGAAAAGATACTGTTCCCGCAGACGTAACAGACGCCTCCGGGAGTATGCCCCGGCGTATGCAGCACGCGTATGGAAAGCCCTGCGGCCTCGACGACGTCCCCGTCTTTGAGAAGCACATCGGCTTTGATGGGGCGGCAGGCAAGAAAAAAGCCGTCCGAGAGGTTCAGCCGGGGGTCGGAAAGCGCGGCGGCGTCGGCTTCGTGGATATAGACGCTGCACTCCGTTTCTTCCTTCAGTTTTGCCAGCGCCGTCAGGTGGTCGAAATGCCCGTGCGTGATGAGTACGCTTGTCAGCTTCTTTCCGAGCTCCCTGCATTTATCAAGGATGGGCCTGGCGTATCCCCCCGCGTCAATGAGGCACGCCTCGCCGCTATTTTCATCGAAGACGATATATGAATTGGCCATGAAAAGCCCGCCGGTTTTGCGTACGACTTTCATTTTTTTCTCTCCTTTTGGCCGTTCAGAAGTGCCTTTTGCTATCCAATAATATCGTTACAGGCCCGTCGTTTATCAGCTCTACATCCATCATGGCCTGGAACTCCCCAGTTTCCACATAAAGCCCCGCTTCCTTCATCAGCCCTACCGTTTTATAGTATAGATCCTTGGCCCTATCCGGCGCCATCGCGGCAGAAAAGCTCGGCCTCCGCCCTTTCCTGCAGTCGCCGTGCAGGGTGAACTGCGAAACGAGGAGCACGCCTCCCCCCGCTTCTTTGATGGAAAGGTTCATCTTGCCCTCACCGTCCTCAAAGATGCGCAGCCCCTGGACTTTCGAGCAGATATACTGTATGTCCCTGTCATCGTCGTCCGCGCCTATGCCCAAAAAAACAAGCATCCCCCGGCCTATTTCCCCGACGGTCTTCCCTTCAATCTTCACCGCCGCTTTCTTCACCCTTTGAACGACAGCACGCAAACTTTCCGCCCTCCCAAAAAATCATGCGCTGACGCGGTGCGCCTTTATCACTTCTTTGACTGCAAGTATTTTTTGGAGTATCTTTTCCACCTGCGAAGCGTCCTGTATCGCCACGGTGAAATTGATGGTAACCGTTCCATTGTTGTTTGTCCGTGCGTTGACGGCGTAAAGGTCTACGTTGTTGCTCGCAAGCACCTGCGTCAGCGCTGCAAATACCCCCGTCTTATCCTCGGCGAGTATCTGGATCTGGGCGTTATACGCCTGCTTGTTCCCGCCCGCCCATGAGACATCTATCAGCCGCCCGTCCTCAAGCCCCATGATGCTTTTGAAGTTGCTGCAATCGGTGCGGTGGATGGATACGCCCCTGCCGCGCGTGATGTAGCCGGCGATGTCGTCCCCCGGCACGGGGTTGCAGCAGCGCGCGAACCTCACAAGCATATCCGGTTCTCCTTCAACGTTGACGCCCTCGGAAGCGTCCGGTTTTCCCTCTTTGGCTGGCTTGGCTTCTGATTCCTTCTGCTTAGTTTCCGCCTTCACCGTCCTTTTGTATTCTTCGATCAGGCGGGAGAGCACCTGGTTCGTGGTGAATCCACCGTATCCGATGGCCGCGTACATGTCTTCCAGCGTATTTATAGTGAATTTCTTGAATACCTTCTCGGTGAATTCAGGTTTTAAGAGCACCGCAAGGTCATAGACCTGCCGCTTGGCCTCTTTTTCGAGCATGTCCCGGCCTTTTGCGATGTTCTCTTCGCGGTGCTCTTTTTTGAACCATTGCCGTATCTTGCTTTTGGCTTGCTGTGTTTTGACGATTTTCAGCCAGTCCCGGCTGGGCCCGTGCGAAGCCGGCGAAGTGATTATCTCCACGATATCGCCCGTCTGCAGCCGGTAATGCAGCGGCACCATCTTGCCGCTGACTCTGGCGCCGACGCATTTATTGCCCACTGCGCTGTGGATGTGGTATGCAAAGTCCAGGGGAGTGGAGCCCTTGACAAGGTCTATCACATCGCCTTTGGGCGTGAATACAAATACTTCATCCGAAAAGACGTCTATCTTCAGTGTCTGCATGAATTCGGAAGCATCGCTCATGTCGTTCTGCCATTCGAGAAGCTGCCGCAGCCAGGTGAGCTTGGCGTCCAGCCCGCTGGACTCCGCCCTTCCCTCTTTGTATTTCCAGTGCGCAGCGATGCCGTATTCCGCGGTCTTGTGCATTTCGCGAGTCCTTATCTGCACTTCAAATGGCACGCCGTCGCTCCCTATCAGCGTTGTATGCAGGGCCTGATACATATTCTGTTTGGGTACGGCAATGAAGTCTTTGAAACGCCCTGGCAGGGGCTTCCACATCGTATGAACCAGCCCTAAGGCGCCGTAACAATCTTTTACCGTATCTACGACTATGCGGATGGCGATGACATCATATATCTCTCCGAAGGCCTTATGCTGCTCATGCATCTTCCTGTAGATGCTGTAAAGGTGTTTGGGCCTGCCTTCGATCTCGGCTTCGATGCCGGCTTCGCGGAGTTTTTTCTTCAGCTGATCCATCACTGCCTTGAGCGATTTTTCGCGCTGTTCTTTGGTCGTCTCCAGCACGTTTATGAGTTCATTGTATCCTTGCGGGTCAACATATTTGAGCGAAAGGTCGTCCAATTCCGCCTTTATCGCATAGATTCCCAGCCGGTGCGCCAGGGGAGCGTATATCTCCAGCGTCTCGGTGGCGATTTCCTTCCGTTTCTTCTCTTCAAAATATTCCAGTGTCCGCATATTGTGCAGGCGGTCTGCCAGTTTTATCAATATGACGCGGATATCCTTGGCCATGGCGAGCAGCATTTTGCGTAAGCTTTCGGCCTGCTCCTCTTCCTTTGTCTTGAACTCGAAGTGTCCCAGTTTGGTCACGCCGTCTACCAGTTTTGCGATTTCCGGGCCGAATTCATCTTTCAGCGTGTCGAGCGTGATGTTTGTATCCTCTATGACGTCATGGAGGAGGCCTGCGATGATGGTTTCCATGTCCAGCCCCAGCTCCGCAAGGATGTCCGCTACTTCATAAGGATGCGAAAAGAATGGCTCGCCCGACTGCCTTTTCTGGTCTCTGTGGGCGTTTTTTGCAAATTCCATGGCTTTTTTCAGAAGCTCCATCTCTTCCTTTTTGTAGCCCTCTCCTATCTTTTTCAAAAGGCCGTTCATGGTACCACCTCCTTTCCGCTCGCAGTGTCCAACCATTCCATTGTATTTAATATCTGCTCCGGCGCGTTTTGCAGGGCACAGAACGTTTCGCTTCTGCTCAGTTCCTTTTTCTCTTTTGCGGGCTGCATCCTGATGATAAGCCCGGCATTCTCCTCCGTTTTTACCAGTTCCAGCTCTGAAAATATTTTCAGTGCGATGCGGAGGTTATTTTCATCCAGTTCAGCGCATCCTGCCGTCAGGCGCTCAAGCATTTCGGCATATGACCTGCAAACGGCAAAGCTGCCGAAAGTGTCCTGCATAGCCCTGTAGCATTGCAGCAGCCATTCGCGCACAGGGCACAGTTCCCGGGCAAAAGCAGCTTTCTTTTCGATGGATGGCCGGTCTGTGAAAAGGCGTATCCTCGCCTCCGGGGCGGCCTCATGCAGCGCGCCGATGAACCCTGTGCCGAAACACCCGTCAAAAAGGATGATGTCGCTGTATGGCAGCCGTCCCTGCGGGATGTTCCCGGGCGCCATCCAGAGCATATGGTACGGGCACGGCGAGACATTGAGCCGGCCGATGCAATAATCTGCCATATCCAGCTGCTTTTCCTTCTCCAAAAGCCCGAGGATATCTCCTATCCCTTCAGCCGTCATGGCGACTGCGAGCATCCCGCAATGCCCCTCCCCCATGAGCCGCCCAATCGCTTCTTCCCTTTTCTGGGTCTCATGTACCGTCAATTTTTCCTTTGCAGGATCGCAAAGATGGGGGTATTGATTATTATACAGAATTTGAGCCAAAAACGCATCCAGAATGTCGGCCTTGCACTTTTCCGCGATATTTTCCGCAGTGCCCGCCTTCATGCCCGGCCTGGCGCTTTTGATCAGGCACATGACCTTTTTCCCGTTCCATTCCTCGATGACCGGTGAAACCAGCATGTCATATCCGCCCAGCGTCCTCATCTCCGCTGCGCGCCCGGCCATGCGGTAGCCGACCCCCTCGCAGCTGTTCCCGCCCTGAAGCAGCGCCATCTTCAGATGGTCGTTCTGCTTCCCGAATATCTTCACGTTGGAAGGGATGACGCCCGTCAGCCGGTAAACCGGCCGGGTGTTTCCTTCCCCGAAAGGGCTCAGCCGTTCCGTGCCCGCAATGAGCGCTTCGGTGATTTCTTCTACGGGGAGATCCAGATCATAGAAAGAACGCGGGATGAAAAAAGATTCGTCATAGCGCTCGCATATAAGCTTTTTATAATTCTCAGAAAAATATTTGAGGTTGGAGGACGGCAGCGTCAGCCCACCGGCGATCTCGTGGCCGCCGAAGCGCGTAAAAAGGTGCGCGAATGCTTTCAGCGTATCGAACATGCTGATGCCCGGGATGCTCCTTCCCGAGCCGGTGCACACTCCATCTTCTTCACACAGAAGGATCACCGGGCGGTAGAAGATCTCCGTCAACCGCGACGCGACGATGCCTACCACACCGCTGTTCCAACCCTTTCTGCACAGGACTATGGCGCGTTCTCCGGCTATGCCGCACTCAGCGATCATCTCAAGCGCTTCCTGCATTATCCGGCTCTCGCACTCCTGCCTGGCTTTGTTGTCGCCATCAAGGTGCTGTGCCAGTTTTTCAGCTTCGGATGCATCCTCTGTCAGCAGCAGCTTCAGCGCACGGCCGGCCTCGCCCACCCGGCCTCCGGCGTTGATCCTCGGGGCAAGCGCAAAGGAGATATGCCATGCGTCCAGCTTGGCTTTTTCTATGCACGATACGGCAATGAGCGCATCAAGCCCGGGACGCCCGCCTTTTCTGAGGGCTTCTATCCCGAGTGTGGCAAACACCCTGTTTTCATCCAGCAGCGGCACGATGTCTGCAACAGTTCCCACCGCGATGAGGTCGAGGTATTCCTCTATCGCTTCATTTCCCGAAACCGCCTGTATCAGCTTGGCTGCCACGCCCACTCCCGACAAATCCTTGAAAGGGTAGCCGTCTCCCGGCTGTTTGGGGTTGACCAGAGCGGTGCATCCGGGCAGCTGGGAAAGGCATTGATGGTGGTCTGTGATTATCAGATCCATGCCCAGTTCTTTGGCATATTTTGCTTCGGCAAGCGATGTGATACCGCAGTCCACCGTGATAAGCAGCTTTGCTCCCTTTTTTGCCACAGACTCCAGCGCTTTTATGTTCAATCCGTAGCCCTCTTCGTGCCTGTGCGGGATATAATGATCCGTATCAATGCCAATCCGTCTCATGTGCATGACCAGCATGGCGGTCGCCGTGATGCCGTCGCAGTCGTAGTCGCCGTATACCATCACCCGTTCCCCGTGCTCCGCTGCTTTCCGGATGCGCTCTGCCGCCTTATCCATATCCTTTAATCCCATTGGGTCATGCAGGTCCTTGAAACTGCATGCAAGAAAAGCCCTCGCCTGCGCAGCGGTCTCAACGCCGCGGGATAAAAGGACTCTGGCCGCCGCTTCGGGAAGCGACGTTTCGCTCATGATCTCTGCAATCTTTTTTTTGGGAAAGGCAGCATCCCCTAAAAAGCATGCTGCCTGCTCAAAGCGGATCATAACAAGACCGCCGTTTCAAAAAGCCCCCTGACGCTTTTCTGCGTGAGAGGGCTTCATACTATTCTTATGCTTTTCTGGGTTTGGGCTGCGGGATCTGTTTCCCGTCTTTATAAACTATGCCTTTTCTGAGGTCTGAGGCAGTCTTCCAGTATGCCCATATCGGAGTGGCTATGAAGATGGAGGAATATGCGCCGCTGGCGATGCCTACTGCGAGCGGTATGGCAAATTCCTGCATGGAAATTACGCCGAAGATGCACAGTGCGACTATTGTAAAGAGCGTTACCATCGTAGTAACGATAGAGCGTACCAGCGTTTCGCGGATGCTCAGGTTCGTCAGCTGGAAACGGTCCATCTGCTTGGGAAAGTACCTCGGTTCGTTTTCCCTTATCCTGTCGAAAACGACGATGGTATCGTAGATGGAGTACCCCATGATAGTCAGTACCGCCGCTATGTAAGGGCTATTAATTTGTATTTGAAAAATGGCTACCACAGCAGTCATTAATAGCACGTCATGGATCATGGCGATGATGGTCGCTACGCCCGCGATGAGCTTGAACCTGAGGGCGGTATAGAGAAGGATGCCTGTCAAGGCAATGGCTACGGCGATGGATGCGTTTTTCAGCAAATCCGTACTGGCGACGCCGCCCACCCTGTCTACGCCGGCAATCTCTACATCCGGGTATTTGGCTTTGAGGTCATCCCGTATCTTAGCGCGAAGCTCTTCCTGTTCCGTGAACGTCCCTTTTTCTTTCAGGCGTATGATGGCCTGAGTTGATGCGCCTTCAGCACCGCTTTTGACCACGGGAGCGTCCCCGACGCCGTTATTTATGAGCGCCTGGCGGACATCGTCCACGCTGTATTCTTTATGAAGGTCCAGCGTCATAATCGTACCGCCGGTAAAGTCAATGCCGATATTCAGCCCGCCCCAGACGAAGGCGAATACCACACCAAGAACGACGACGAGTCCCGCTGCACTTATATACCAGGGCAGGTGCTTGGTGATATTATATATTTTCAATGCGCCTGACACCTCCCCACACGTAGAATTTCGGGTTTGTGATATTCAGGTTTATCACCATTCTGAGCAGCCCTCTGGATACCACAATGGCCGTGATCATAGAAGCGCCGATACCTATCATCAGCGTCAGGGCAAAGCCCTTGATAGGGCCGGTACCGAAGAGGTAGAGCGCCAGGGTGGCTATCAGAGTGGTGACGTTGGAGTCAAGTATCGCCCTGAAGGCGCGCTTGAAGCCGGTATCCACCGAAACACGCAGCGACTTCCCCGAGCGGTACTCCTCTTTGAACCTTTCAAAAACGATGACGTTGGCGTCCACGGCTACGCCTATGCTCATGATTATGCCCGCGACGCCCGGCAGTGTCAGCTGTACCCCTGGTATCGTCGCAAGGCAGAATATCATAAGGGTCATGTAAACGATCAGGGCGACCACAGCGACAAGCCCCGGCAGTTTATAGAATGCCAACATGAATATGAGCACGCAGGCCACGCCTATCGCGCCCGCCATCAGGCTGGTATTGAGCGCGTCGTAGCCAAGCGTCGCGCTGATAGAGCGCAGCTCTATTTCCTCCAGCTCAACAGGCAGGGAACCGCTCATCAACTGTAAAGAAAATTGCTTGGCAGTTTCATATGTATAATCGCCTTCTATCACACCTTCTCCACTTAGAATCTCTGATTTGACAGTCGGCGCAGATATTTCTGCACCGTCGAGGTATATAGATAACTGTTGACCAATATATTTCGTTGTAGCGTCGGCAAAGGCCTTGGTCCCGCTGTCGTTCAGCTTGAAGGCTACTACGATTTGGTTTGTATCATTTTTAGAAGGGTGTGCTTCGGCGATGTCCTTGCCTTCAATGACAATGGCTCCTGTCGGGTCTTTTATCTCAAGCTTTGCGGGCTTGACGAGGTATTTTGAAACCTCGCTCGGGTTTTCGATGCCGGGTATCTCGACGCGGATCTGGTCGTTCCCCTGCCTTGTGACAGTCGCCTCTGTGAACCCTTCGGAGTCAAGCCGGTTCCTTATGACCAGCATCGCGCTGT
>JAUYED010000089.1 GCA_030691525.1 Bacillota bacterium
CCTCTCCCTTTCCGGCAGGGACGAGATGTGGCTGCGGCAGGCGCTTTCCTCCAGCGGTTTTTGTGATGAGCGATGCGTTCTCATCGCAGCGCTGGATGATAAGGGCGTGCTCCATATACAGGGGCGGCTGCCCAATGACAGGATAGCGCGTTACCCTGCGCAGGGGGGCTGATATGAAAAAAAACGCCTCTTTGATGCGCCTCGGCGCGGTACTGCTGGTGATCGCCATCGTCGTAGCCCTCTTTTTCATCTGGGAGGGCTATATCCGCCAAAGCTCCGGGGAACTGCTCGCGCTCTCCGTCAAGGCGGAGGAGCTTGCCGTCCAGCAGAAATGGGATGAATTAAATACCGTCCTGGATGAGTTCGAGAAGAAGTGGGACGCGACATGGAGTGTATGGCAGATATTCGTTGACCATATAGAGATAGATAATATCCGGTTTTCTTTTGCGCGTGTCCGGGGGCTGGCAAGGATACAGTGCCTGGATAATCTCGCGCCCGAGCTTTCGGCGCTCTCTGAAATGCTCCGGCACATACCCATCCGGGAAACGCTGAATGTGGGGAATTTGTTTTAACTATTTATTCTTTTTTACCATTTCTAAAAATTCATCGAAAAGGTACGCTGTATCTTCAGGCCCCGGGGAGCCCTCGGGGTGGAACTGTACGGAGAAAGCAGGGATATCGTGGGACTTCATGCCCTCCACCGTCCCGTCGTTCCAGTTGACGTGGCTGACCTCGCAGCCCTTTGGCAGCCCTTTTGCGTCCACTGCGTACCCGTGGTTCTGCGAGGTGATGTATATCCTGTCGTGGCTGATGTCCTTGACGGGGTGGTTGCACCCTCTGTGGCCGTATTTGAGCTTGAATGTGTCTGCGCCAACAGCCAGCGCCATCAGCTGGTGGCCGAGGCAGATGCCGAATATGGGCTTTGCCCCCATCAGCTTTTTCAGCTCTTCGATGGCGGCTTTATTGTCTTTGGGGTCACCCGGGCCGTTGGAGAGGAATATGCCGTCGGATTTACTGGACAGCACCTCCTGCGCAGTTGCGCCGGAGGGAAAGACGCTCAGGCGGCAGCCACGTTTTTTCAAGCTCCGCAGGATGTTTTGTTTTATGCCGTAATCCATCACCGCGATATGCGGCCTGCTGCCCTCTATCTCATAGCGTTCCTTGCACGTTACTTTTTCAACGGGGCAAATCGTTTCATACGCCCGCATCTCTTTCAATTCTTCTTCAGTCGGCGTTCCGGGGCTTATCATCCCACGCATCGTCCCTTTCTCGCGTATGATGCGTGTCAGCGCCCGCGTGTCCAGCCCGCTGATGCCTGTGATGCCGTATCTTTTCAGGTAAAGGTCCAGCTCCTCCACGCTCTTCCAGTTGCTCGGGCTCTGGCAAAGCTCGTGGATGATGAAGCCGCGCACCTGCGGCTGCCAGCTCTCCGCATCTTCCTCGTTGACGCCGTAATTGCCTATCATCGGGTAGGTCATGGTGACGATCTGCCCGTGGTATGAAGGGTCTGTCAGCACTTCCTGGTACCCCGTCATGCCGGTATTGAATACCACTTCGCCGATGACGCTCTTTTTCGCGCCGAAAAGTTCTCCCTCAAAAACCGTTCCGTCTTCCAGTGTGAGATAAGCCATAAATGCACCCCGTTTGCAGCTTTGCTTTTGTATTATTATCCTTTAATCCATGGTTTTTGTCCATAGAATCTTTGATTCAAATGCCGGCAATCAGCTTGAAAAGGCAGTTCACTGTGCCGTCTTTTGTTTTTGAAACAGCCGCTTCAAATACTGCCCTGTGAAGCTTTTCTCATCCTGCGCCACTTCCTCGGGCGTCCCCTGCGCGATGACCCTTCCCCCGGCGTCCCCGCCTTCGGGGCCGAGGTCAATTATATAGTCCGCAACCTTTATGACTTCAAGGTTGTGCTCGATGACCACCACCGTGTTGCCGCCGCCGGTGAGGCGCTGGAGTATGGTGATGAGCTTCTCCACGTCCGCAATGTGAAGCCCTGTAGTCGGCTCGTCCAGGATATAGAGGGTGCGCCCCGTCTGCCTCCGTGAAAGCTCGGTGGACAGCTTCACGCGCTGCGCTTCGCCGCCCGAGAGCGTGGTGGAGGACTGCCCCAGCTTGATATACCCCAGCCCCACGTCCCTGAGCGTACCAAGCTTGGCTGCGATGCGCGGCACATGCTTGAAAAGCTCTGCTGCTTCGTCCACCGTCATATCCAGCACGTCGTGGATGTTTTTGCCCTTGTAGCGCACTTCCAGCGTTTCGCGGCTGTACCTTTTACCTTTGCAGACTTCGCACGGGACATAGACGTCGGGCAGGAAGTGCATTTCTATCTTGATTATGCCATCGCCCGCGCATGCCTCGCACCGCCCCCCTTTGACGTTGAAGCTGAACCTTCCGTTTTTATACCCGCGCACTCTGGCTTCGGGGGTCTTCGCAAAAATGTCGCGTATCAGGTCAAATATGCCCGTATATGTGGCGGGGTTGGAGCGCGGCGTCCTCCCGATGGGAGATTGGTCAATATCGATCACCTTGTCTAAATGTTCCGCCCCTGTGATGGCGTCATGTTTTCCGGCGTGGCACTTCGCCCCGTTGAGTTCCTGGGCCAGCGCTTTATAAAGGATCTCGTCTATCAGGCTGCTCTTGCCCGAGCCCGAAACGCCCGTAACGCAGGTGAATACGCCAAGCGGGATGGAAACGTCTATTCCCTTCAGGTTATTTTCCCTGGCGCCTTTTATGGTCAGCCAGTGCCCGTCGGGCTTTTTGCGGCTTTCGGGGATATGTATCCGCTTTTTCCCCGAAAGGTAGTGTCCTGTCACCGACTGCTCGCATGCGATGATATCTTCCACGCTGCCCTGCGCCACCAAGTGCCCGCCGCGCGCTCCCGCTTCGGGGCCTATATCTACGATGTGGTCGGCGGCGCGGATGGTTTCCTCGTCATGCTCCACCACGATGAGGGTATTGCCCAGGTCGCGAAGGTTTTTCAGCGTGCCCAGCAGCTTGCCATTGTCCCTCTGGTGCAGCCCGATGCTGGGTTCATCAAGTATATAAAGCACGCCGACGAGCCCGGAGCCGATCTGTGTCGCCAGCCGGATGCGCTGCGCTTCGCCTCCCGCGAGCGTCCCCGCCGTACGGGACAAAGTGAGGTATCCTAAGCCGACGTCTATGAGGAAGTTCAGGCGTGCCTGTACCTCTTTCAATATCTGGTGCGCGATCAGCTGCTCCTTTTCGCTGAGTTTCAGCTTTTGCATGAAATCCCTTGCTTCAAAGACCGAGCGGTCTGTGAAAGCCGAGATGTTGATTCCGCCGAGCTTGACTGCGAGAGACTGTTTTTTGAGCCGCGCTCCGCTGCATTCGGGGCAGGGCGTATTCGCCATGTACTGCTCCAGTTCATCTTTCATGTAGTCCGACTGCGTTTCGCGGTAGCGCCTTTCAAGGTTGGTGATGATGCCCTCGAACGGCGAATTGAATACCCGTTTGCCGTAGCCGTTTTCGAATTCCACCCTCACCCTTTCGCCTTTTGTGCCGTAAAGAATCCTGTCCACGCTCCCCTGCGGCAGTTTCCCCACCGGCTTATCCATCGAGAAGCCGTAATGTGTAGCCAGCCCCCGGAGGTACATCCCTGCGATGCTTTCCTCCACGCTGCTGTTCCAGCCGCTGACCTTCAGCGCTCCCTCGTTCAAGGAAAGCGTTTTATCGGGGATGACCAGGTCGGGGTCTATCTTTTTCATCATCCCGAGCCCTGAGCATGTGGGGCACGCGCCGTACGGGCTGTTGAATGAAAACATCCTTGGGGAAAGCTCCTCCATATTGATCCCGCAGTCGGCGCAGGCGTAGTTCGCGGAAAAAAGCATCTCTTCCCCTTTGTCCGAAAGCTCGACCAGCGCCAGCCCGCCTGCAAGGTGCATCGCCGTTTCCATGGATTCGCTGAACCGCTTCCGCGCGGCTTCTTTGACAGATAAACGATCTATCACGGCTTCGATCTGATGCTTTTTGTTTTTATCTATCTTGATATCGTCCGTCAGGGGGTAGATCTCCCCGTCCACACGGACGCGCACATATCCGTTTTTGCGAAGGTCCTCAAAAAGTTTGCTGTACTCGCCCTTCCGTCCCCGGATAATGGGTGCAAGCACCGTCACCTTTTCGCCTTCGGGCAGTTTCATGACCCAGTCTACCATCTGGTCTACCGTCTGCTTCTCTATGCGCTTCCCGCAGTTGGGGCAGTGCGGGATGCCCACCCTCGCATAAAGCAGGCGGAGGTAATCGTATATCTCTGTGACGGTCCCGACCGTTGAACGCGGATTGTGGCTGGTTGTCCTTTGGTCAATGGAGATGGCGGGAGAAAGCCCTTCGATATAATCCACGTCGGGCTTCTCCATCTGCCCGAGGAACTGCCTGGCGTACGCCGAAAGGGATTCCACGTAGCGCCTCTGCCCTTCAGCGTAGATGGTGTCGAAGGCAAGGGAGGATTTCCCCGAGCCGCTGATGCCTGTAAATACGATCAGTTTGTTCCTCGGCAGCTCCAGGTCGAAGTTCTTCAGATTGTGCACCCGTGCTCCCTTGATGAATATATAGTCCTTCATCTTTTACCCCTCGTAAAATGTTTTTTCGCGTTTCCTCTTTTTATATTTGCACTTCTTACCGGCTTGCCTTCCTTGAGTGCGGTTATCATATCCCGCAGTTTTGCCGCACGCTCGAATTCCAGCTCCGCCGCCGCTTGCTGCATCTCCTGTTCATATACAAATATGCGCGCCGCGGTCTCCTCTGCGGTAAGTGTTGACGTATCATGGACAGCTTTAGCCCTTGTTACCTCAATGATGTCCCTGACGCTCTTTTGCACCGACCGCGGTGTGATGCCGTATTTCTGGTTGAACGCCATCTGCTTTTCACGCCGCCGGTTGGTTTCCGAAATGGCTTTGAGCATAGATTCGGTCATCCTGTCGGCGTACATGATGACGCGCCCGTGGATATTTCTCGCTGTGCGGCCTATGGTCTGCACCAGCGAAGTCGCGCTCCGCAGGAAACCCTCTTTGTCGGCGTCGAGGATGGCCACCAGCGCCACTTCGGGCAGGTCAAGCCCTTCACGCAGCAGATTGATGCCCACAAGCACGTCGAATTCACCGAGCCGCAGGTCGCGGATTATCTCCATGCGCTCCAGTGTTTCTATATCCGAGTGCATATAGCGCACCTTGACGTCAAGCTGTCTCAGGTAGTCTGTCAGCCGTTCCGCCATGCGCTTGGTCAGCGTCGTTACGAGTACGCGGTAGCCCTCGCCCGTCACTTTTCTGATCTCGCCCAAGAGATCGTCTATCTGCCCCTTCACGGGTTTGACTGAGACCTCTGGGTCAACAAGGCCGGTGGGACGGATGATCTGCTCCGCCACCTGCGAGGCGCGTTTCAGCTCGTAGTCGGCGGGCGTGGCGGAAACATAAACGAGCTGGCGGACGCGCTGGTTGAATTCCGCAAAGTTCAGCGGCCGGTTGTCGAAGGCGGAGGGCAGTCGGAACCCGTACTCAACAAGCATGGTCTTGCGGCTGAGGTCTCCTGCGTACATCGCCCTTATCTGCGGCACCGAAACGTGCGATTCGTCAATGATCATCAGGTAATCCTCCGGGAAATAATCCAGCAGGGTAA
>JAUYED010000122.1 GCA_030691525.1 Bacillota bacterium
GCTCTCCCGTCAGAGCTCTCGTGATCTTGATCCCTGAAACAGGCACTGCTTTGCCGGAATCACTGACGGCCTCTACGAAAGCTGTCGCCTGGCTGTAATTTCCGATGAAAACTACACTGAGCATTATATAAACGATTTTGATTTTCTGTCCTCCGCTTTGCTGGCTCTCACTTGCTGCTGTAGCGCCCGGTGAAGGCTGAGATGCAGGGCCGGATGAAGGCGCTGGCGGTATATGGCCGGCGCGCAGGGAATTCATCCTCCGTACCAGCGCTGTCAGCGCGTCAGGCGAGCTCACCGGAGCTGTCAGCGCATCAAGACTGACTTCGCTGGCATTCTCGAACCGGATCCCGTTGACAGTCAGGCCTGATATTTGCGCCATCTGCTCAACAAAACTCATGAGCATGTCTTGCCTGTAAACAGGCAGGTATTTATCCAGCCTCAGCTGCGTATCGTCCGTTACCTCCTGTAATCGCTCTTCCAATTGAGCGATTGGTGCGTTATTGGCCTTGGCCAGCATGGCCAGTTCCTTATATGTTGCCTTATCCGCAGTCAGGGCGTTCAACTGGTCTAAGCTGGGCATGACCACAGCTACAGCCAGCAGGCCGACCGCCGCAAATACCGCAAGAAAGATGAGCAGCTTTTTTTCGCGCGATGAAAGTTTCATTCCCCTTCACCGCCCTTCAAGCTTAAGCTCACGCTGAATGTGAACGTACCTGCTTCATTTTTGGAAATATCATCAATGGCGGCGTTCTCAAAGTATCCGGATCTTTGGAGGTTGCTGCAAAATTGTCCTACCGAAAGGTTTGACGTTGCAACTCCTGTCAGGTTCCCGTCAGTTCCTTCGATGGTGAGAGTCTCAAGATATACGGAGTCGGGGATGCTTACCGCTATGGCTTTCATATAGTCGGCTTTGAGCGTGGTCTGTGCTGCAAAGCTTTTGTCTACCAGGTCAATATATTGATTGTATTCCCGGTATGCCTGTATGAGCAGGTTTTTTACCAGCGCTTCCTGCGCGGGCTGCGTCCCCGCCTCGTCCTTGAATTTTTGGACCTCCGCCCTTAGATCGTTCAGCGCAGAGTCAGCCAGTGAATATCCGCCGGTAATGATGCCCCCCAGGATAATGATTATAAAGATAACCCAGGCAAGCTTGCTCTGCTTTTTGTTCGCTTTTTTGATGAAGCTTGAAAAAAAGTTTATATCTTTCATATATCGCCAACTCCATTCAAAGCCGAATGATCGCGCCAATGGCTTTGATGTATAAGATAAGCCCATTTTCACCGAGCGCTTTCTGGTTTTGCACTCTGTTGAGCGAAGAAAAATTTTCAAAAGGTATGTCAAATATTTGATTCAGGTAGGCCGGAAGCCCTTTTATCAGGGCTCCACCGCCGTAGAGAAAGACCCTTTTTAATATTTTGCCCCTTCTTGCCACCTTGTGGTACTGGATGACTTTGCGCAGCTCGTTCGTCCACTGCAGGAAGAACGGTTTGAGGGCAGTGTACATCGCAGCGTTTTCCAAGTCGCTTTTCGAAAGGTCGAGCCCTTTCCATCTTTCCGTTTCGTCAGGCGTTTCTGAAAAACCCGGCGGTATGAGATCGTACAGGTCTTTCGTTCCCATCAAGATCTGCCTGATGAAGTCGGGCTGGCCGTCGGTATATATCTGTATACGCGTTCCGGTATAGCCAAAGTCCAGCGCAACGAAAGAACCCCGGGAAAGACTGTTCAGCCCGTTGATGACGGTATTTTCCGTGAGGAGTTTATCCACCGCGTTTGCATTGATATCCATGGCAATAGGGTTGAGCCCTGCTTCGTTCAGCGCCTCCCAGAAGGCCTTTACCACATCAAAGCTGATCGCGGAAACGCGGAACTTTACCTTGCTCTCGTTTTCGTCATTTATATACTCATAGAGCTTCCTGTATTCGATGATGTGGAACGTCTCATCATTGAGCACTTCCTGCATTTCGTTGCGTATCAGGGCGTCAAACACATTGCTCTTTGTATTTGGCAGGTCTACGTCCTTGACGACTGCAGCCGTATTGCCCACCGTCAATATCGCCTTTTTGGCAGTGAACTTTCCTTTTTCTACGGCCTCAACAAGACCGGAGACAAAGATATCCTTGTTGATGATGACTCCGTTGTCAATGATGTTGGCTGCAAGCGGGAAAGACAGCGTCCGGCTGACTCGCACGTTTCTCGAACCAACTTGCGAACCCTCCACCATATGCAGCACCCTTGAACCTACGTCTATGGATAATACTTTTGAACCCAATCCCTCTTCACTCCCCGGGTAGAATAATCATTTTATCGCCTGGAACATCGAATACATCGGAAGCGCGATAGATATTATGATAAATCCGACTACAACTGCCATGATAACGATCAATATGGGTTCCAGCAGCCCGAGCATCCTCTGGATGCTTACTTCTGCTTCCTCGTCATAGAGCTTGGCCGCTTTTTCCAGCATGTCGTCTATGGCGCCCGATTCTTCCCCGATATTGATCATAGAAGGTACCAGTATGGGAAAAGCGTTCAGCTTGCGTATGGCCGTAGAGAGCAGTATGCCTTTTTGAACGTCTTCCTGCGTCGCTAAGATCATCTTGGACATTGCCTTATTCCCGATGACTCTTGCTGAGATTTCAAGCGCCTGCACCATGGGGATGGCGCTGGCAAGGAGCATGGACATGGTCCGCGTGAACCTGGCTGAGCAGATATTTTTGACCACTTTTTTGACCACCGGTATCTTGAGCTTGAAGCCGTCCCACGCTAGTCTGCCGCTTTCAGATCTTGTCCAGACCTTGAAAGCCACAATAAGGGCGATGATCCCGGGAAATACTATATACCATTGGTTTACGAGGAAGTCGCTGATCCCCATGAGTATCTTGGTCGGTACCGGCAATTCCGCACCGCCGCTTTCAAATATTTTGACGAATGCGGGCATTACCAGCGTCAAAATCACCACAACGACGAGGATGGTCACGATGATAAGGATGATCGGGTAAATAGACGCCGAGCGTATTTTACTTTTGATCTTAGCTTCTTTTTCAAAATGTTCCGCCATCCTGAGAAACACGGTATCCAGTGTGCCGCTGGCTTCGCCTGCTTCAACGGTGCTGATAAGAATATCGGGAAATATCTTCTTTTGCTTGCGCATGGCTTCAGAGAGAAACAAGCCCTTTTGCACCGTCTCGAAGACCTTGAGAAGCGTGCTTTTAAGTTTATTGTTGACCATCTGCTGGCAGAGGATATCCAGCGCCCTCATGATGGGCACGCCTGCGCCAAGCATCGTTGAAAATTGCCTGCAAAAGAGCGCCAGGTCTTTGGGCTTTACACTGCCGCCTATCAGGAAGGCGCCTATGCCTGCGGTTTCTTCCTTCGCTTTGGCTTCTTTAAAGTCAACGACATAAAGCTGCGCCTGCCTCAGCTGCGAATGCAGGTTCAGTACTGTTTCAGCTTCCATCAAACCCGTCTGCATCACGCCGGATTTATCTATCGCCCTGTACTGGTAATGGGGCATATGTTCCACGCTCCAAAAACTACGCCTTAGAAAATAGGGCTGGCGCAGATACAGCCGCCAGCCCGCATTTCATGTACGCTACCGTAGAAATCTCGGGTCAAATAATTTTCTTTACACTGTTCGTACCACACGGTAACATTGCGTCCCGCGTTACGGTCAGACTAGTGGGTCACCGTAATCGTTAAACCTGCACTTGCGATGGTCAGTAACATGTTGTTGCCATCTTTGTCTTTCGGCCACTCATCAAGATACTTGGCGAAGTTTGCATGGTCGGCAACGGCATCATATGCCCCATCCGGCAGTTCACCGAGGGTTACCATGATTTGGCCCATGTTCTTGATCATCCTCTCGTTTGCCTGCTCTGCGCTGGTTTTCGCATTGTTGACCAGGTTGAGGATGACCGGAGAAAGTACGCCGGCCAGCACCGCTAAGATAGCGATGACTACGATGAGCTCGACCAGCGTAAAGCCCTTTTCGTTCTTCCAGAACTTCTCGAACAGTTTCTTCATTTTTTGTTTCCTCCCCAAATTTCTCTTTTTTTCCCCATATTAAGTATATATATACTTAATAATTGCACTTTAGTATAACATCCCTGTTATTATTATGCAATATATTATAGTGTTTCTGTCAAAATCCTTGGGTTTATATAGCAATAATAGTATAAATTTATCTCAAAATGATTACATCGGCAAAAATTTTAATAAGATTTTACAGCAGTTTGAAAATATAAATATGCCAAAAGGCCTATCTGGGGCGGCTTGCACGTCAGATTTCACTCACTCATTGGGTTGGGCGAGGTATCTTTTGAAAGTTTCTGTGTCCACGCAGCGGATCGCGGCTTCTTCTAAAGCGACCTTCGACTGTTTGACCATGCGGGAAAGCGAATAGTCCATCATGATCATCCCCATTTTGAACCCTGTCTGTACCATAGAGGGGATCTGGAAGGTTTTTCCCTCGCGGATGAGATTCCGTATGGCATCCGTTGCCACCATGATTTCAAACGCCGCTATCCTCCCATCTCCCGATGCAAGGGGGAGCAGCTGCTGGCTGATGACACCCTGGAGCACGCTGGCCAGCTGTACCCTGATCTGCTGCTGCTGATAGGGCGGAAAAACATCAATGATCCTGTCCACTGTCTGTGCCGCACCCGTGGTATGCAGCGTGGAGAGCACTAAGTGCCCCGTTTCAGAAGCGGAGATGGCGATAGCGATGGTTTCAAGATCCCGCATCTCACCTACCATGATCACGTCCGGGTCTTCACGCAGTGCCGCCCGGAGGCCATCTGCAAACGTGCGCGTATCGTTGCCTACTTCGCGCTGGTTGACCATGCTCTTCCCGTGCCTGTGCAGGTATTCTATCGGTTCTTCAAGCGTGAGGATATGGCAGCTCCTGTTTAAGTTGATATGACGGACCATAGAAGCAAGCGTAGTGGATTTTCCGCTCCCTGTCGGCCCTGTCACCAGTACCAACCCCCGTGGTTTTAATGCAAGTGCGCCGACAACGGGCGGCAGCCCCAGCTCCTCAAGCGCGGGCGTATCTACCATCAGAGCTCGGAAAGCTGCGCAAAGCGTGTTTCTCTGCCGGTATACGTTCACCCTGAACCTCCCTACGCCTGAGATGGCGTACGAAAAGTCCACTTCTCCCTTATGCTCAAATACTTCTTTCTGCTCTTCGTTCATGACCGGGTAGCAAAGATTCCTGGTATCATCCTGGTTCAACTTTTCCGAACCGTACGGCGTGAGTTTTCCGTTGATGCGCATCACCGGAGGCAGCGCGCATGTGATGTGAAGGTCAGATGCCTTCATTTCAAGCGTTTTTGCCAGAAGCTCGTTTATATCCATCTTGTCTTTCTCCTTTAGTCTACCTCATAGGTTGCTTTCAACAGCTCGCTTATGGATGTCGTTCCGTTAAGGACAAGGCCGGCGCAATTTTGCCTGAGGGTCTTTGTGCCCGCTTTGATGGCTTCGTCGCGGATCTCATCGGCATTTGCCCCCGCGTTTATCATATCCCTGATTTTTCTGTCTACAACGATGATCTCGAATATCGCCATGCGCCCTTTGAAGCCGGTGAAGTTGCAGAGGTTGCAGCCCTTGGGTTTGAATATTTCCTGTGGAGCACTGATATCCAGTAACTTCATCTCAGAACCCGAAGGGGTGCACGCTTCCCTGCATGAAGAACAGAGCTTCCGTACTAAGCGCTGCGCAATGATGCCCACCAGCGAGGAAGAAACCAGGAATGGCTCTGTCCCCATATCTACTAATCTTGTTATGGTGGACGCCGCGTCGTTTGTATGCAGCGTAGAGAGCACGAGGTGGCCGGTGATGGCTGCCCTGACGGCGATTTGGGCGGTTTCGCTGTCACGTATCTCTCCCACCATTACGATGTCTGGGTCCTGTCGCAGGATGGCACGCAGTCCCGAGGCGAAAGTCAGCCCCGCTTTGACATTGACCTGCGTATGGTTAACACCCGGGATCTCGTATTCGACAGGGTCTTCGATAGTCAGTATATTGCGCGTCGGGGCGTTTATTTCCTTCAGGATAGCGTACAGGGTAGTTGTTTTTCCGCTTCCTGTCGGGCCGGTGACCAGAAGCATCCCGTGGGGGTTTTTGATTATCATATCTAAAAGCGCTTCGTTCTCAGGCGTCAGCCCTAAGTTTTTCTTTGTGATGAGCGCGTCGCTTTTATTCAGCAATCTGATAACGATCTTTTCCCCGTAGACCGTGGGCATGACGGAGATGCGCATATCAATGTTCTTGCCTTCTATCACGTCGTTTATACGCCCGTCCTGGGGTATCCTCTTTTCCGCGATATCCATTTTCCCCATGATTTTGATCCTCGTGGTTACCGCAGAGTGTGCAGCGATCGGCGTCCGCATGGTCTCTTGAAGTTCTCCGTCGATACGGACGCGGACGCGGAGCTCGTTTTCCAGCGGTTCGATATGTATGTCGCTTGCGTTCTTTTTCACGGCGTACTGAATTATAGATTGGACAAGGCGTACGACAGGGGCTCTATTGACCCCTTCAAGCAGAAGGTCGGTTTCCTCAATCTTTTCTTCTTTGCTTTCAAGGCGGAGATCGTGCGCGGCTGCCCGCGCCGTATGCCCGGCATAATTCTTCTCAATGGCCTCAAGTATCTGTTTTTTGAAGGCGATGACGGGCTTGACTATCAGGCCCGTTGCTACGCGGATATCGTCCAGCGCATAGAAATCCAGAGGGTCTGCTGTTGCGATGGTGATGAATGGGTCTTCCCTCTTGACGGGTATCAGGGTGTATTTCCGTGCAAGATTAACATTTATAGACGCTGCGGCTTCGGGTTGTACGGCTACTTTGGTCAGGTCAATGAACGGCAGGTGGTACTGCTTCCCCAGCATATCGAGGATCTGATCTTCAGTAACGACGCCCCCTTCTATGAGTATCTCGCCCAGTTTCTGGCGTGTGGTCTTTTGTATCCTCAATGCTTCATTCAGCTGATCCTGGGTGATGAGCCCTTCTTCAAGGAGCATTTCCCCCATCATTTTTGCCCGTTCGCGTATCATGGCCCTTCCTCCTGTTTCAGGAAGCTTTTTTTAGTTTTTTTGACGGATTGCCAATTAATTTAGACTCTAATATAATCATTATATATTAATCCGCTGTTCGTGCAAGTTTTTAATAGGAGGTATAGAGCATGGCAGAAGCCCTTGGGATGACGGTGAGACTGGATTTAGGTCAATTTGGGATACCTTCAGCGGTTATCGCTGTCTTTATATTCATTCTTGGTCTGATATTTGGCAGCTTCTTTAACGTGGTGATTTACCGGCTCCCTAAAAAAGAGCCGATAAGCAGGGGAAGGTCGCATTGCCCCGCTTGCGGCACACAGATAAAGGAATACGACCTTGTACCCCTTTTCAGCTACATTTTCCTTATGGGCAGGTGCAGGGCATGCAAAACGCGCATCTCACCAGTTTACCCCGCCGTGGAACTGCTGACCGGCCTTATCTTTGCAGGGCTCTACCTCTACCCTGCTTACGGCTTCTCTTTTCTTTCACTCGGCTATGCGATGCTGCTCTCCTGTACGCTCATCGCGGCGTTCATTGATGCAAAGACAAGGGAGATCCCAAATTCCCTGATAATCGTTATGATCGTGCTCGGCATCGTCCATGCGCTTTTGAATAACGAGGTTATCTGGTGGGAACGGCTCGCCGGCATCGCGGCAGGCGGTTTCCCGCTTCTGCTCGCCTTCATCCTTTCGCGCGGGGGCATGGGCGGCGCGGATATGAAGCTGATGGCAGCCGCCGGCATCTTCCTGGGCTGGAAGCTGGTGCTCGTAGCGCTTTTTGCCGGCCTGATCCTGGGGGCGATCGGCGGGGTCATCACAATGGCAGTGAAAAAGACCGGCCGCAAGACAGTCATCCCCTTTGGCCCATATCTTGGTGTTGGAATTTTGGTAAGCGTCTTTGCCGGCTCCTTCATCATCCAGTGGTACAGTACGATTTTGGGTTTGTCATAATATACTTAGGAATAGTTCAATCAACATAAGAAGCGGAGCCGTTTAATGCTCCGCTTTAATATTAATCTAAATTTCCTGCATATCCGGGGTTATCGAATCTGCCCTTCCCCATATATGATATATTTTATCGTCGTCAGCTCTTTCAGCCCCATCGGCCCTCTGGCGTGCAGTTTCTGCGTACTGATGCCTATCTCCGCGCCGAAGCCGAATTCATACCCGTCTGTGAAGCGCGTCGAGGCGTTGACGTATACTGCCGCCGCGTCCACTTCCCGCAGGAACCTTTGCGCAGCGAAGTAATCCTTCGTCACGATGGCCTCCGAATGCTTCGTCCCGTATTTATTGATGTGGGCTATAGCTTCTTTAACGCCCGAAACCACTTTGACCGCCATGATATAGTCCAGGTATTCCTCGTACCAGTCCTGCTCTACGGCTTCTTTGACGTCCGGTACGATGGCTCTGGTCTTTTTGCATCCCCTTATCTCCACGCCCTTTTCCCTGAGCGCCGCGATGCATACGGGCAGGAATGTCCTGGCGATCTTTTCATCCACCAGCAGCGTCTCCGCAGCGTTGCATACGGCGGGGCGGCTCGTCTTTGCGTTGACTACTATGCTGACGGCCATTTTTTCGTCGCAGTCCCCGTCCACATAAACGTGGCAGTTGCCCACGCCTGTTTCGATGACAGGTACGCGCGCGTTTTCTATAACAGAGCGTATCAGCCCCGCGCCGCCTCTGGGGATGAGCACGTCAATGATGCCGCAGAGCTGCATCAGTTCCTTTGCGGCTTCGCGGGAAGTATCCGTGATGAGCGAGAGCGCGCCTTCGGGCAGCCCCGCTTCCTTTCCGGCTTTATTCAGAATTTCAACGATAGCGGTATTGGAATGTATGGCTTCGGAGCCGCCGCGCAGCACCACTGCGTTTCCGGATTTGATGCATAGCCCCGCTGAGTCCACAGTCACGTTGGGGCGCGCTTCATATATCATGCCGATGACGCCCAGCGGCACGCGCATCTTCCCTATCCGCAGGCCGTTGGGACGCTGCCACATGGAGATGACTTCGCCGATCGGGTCGGGAAGCGCCGCTACGTCGCGCAGCCCTATTGCCATCGCAGAGATGCGCTCCTCGTCCAGCGTCAGGCGGTCAATCAGCGCGCGCGTCTGCCCCTTTGCGGCGGCTGCGTCCACGTCCAGCTTGTTTGCCGCAAGGATGCCTGCGTTTTCCCTCTCAAGCATGTCCGCCATGGCAAGGAGCACGCGGTTTTTCTCGTTTTCCCCCATCTGGGCGAGCTTTGGCGCCGCTTCTTTGGCCAGCGTTGCCAGTTTCATCGCTTCATTCACGGGGATCCCCTCCCACCTGCATCAACATTCAGCATTGTATTATTAAAAAAATTATAGCCCTGCCGGCCGATAAGTGTCAACCGCTCAGGGCATAAAAGCATCAAAAGCGCATATTTCAGCTTTCCTGGTCCTCCAAAAACCCTTCAAGGTCTTCGATGGAGTCAAACGCCATTCCGCGCGCGACCCCTTGCTTGCAGCTCTCTTTGAATTCCTCTATGTGCATCCCGAGGCGCTTATAGAGCGCGAACTCCCCCGTCCCCGGCTTTATCCTGTAGATATCCACCATCCCGTCAATTGCTTTCAGGATGTAATGATCCGGGCAGTATGCGTTGATGATAACGGTGCCCTGAATGGCCGTCGGCGAAAACTGCAACATCTGGAACCCCGGATACCGCAACCGGAACTCCTCTTCCGTCAATCCGGCTATCTCGCTTCCGGCTTTCTGCTTCACATATTTCGTATGCCCGCAGAGCAGATACCTGTATTCCACCGTTTCCACGCAGTCCGCCGAGATGACCACGGCTTTATTTTCGACATTTTCGACCCCCACCACGCTTGGCATGGGCGAAGGCGTCCATTTTTCCGCCCCCGGCTTTGGCGCTCTTGCCGTGCCGTACATGGCCATGGCGAGCACCGCTATGGCGGTCATCAGCGCCCCGACTACCAGCAGCGCTATCCTCCAGCGCCTGATATTCTTGCCTTCCGGCTTATTTTCCATATCCACTCCCCTCCGGAAAATGCTTTTCTGTGCTGTTATGTATTTTTTCCTTATTTTGCCCCATTCAAACCTGTAATATTTTTTGGGGGAAAAAGAAAAAGCCCCTGCGGGGGGAAGTGAATGATTGAAATAACTAAATATATGGATTAGAATAGTAATTAGAGAATTATAGTATTTCTTTTCAATCCCTTAAAAGTCTTAAGTATAACCATATACAACAATAAAGGAGTAAAATAATGGCTGCTACTAATAGAGGTAAGAAGATTCTAAAATATGCAACAAGCATATTAGTAATTGGTGTTGTTGGTGGAATAATATGGTTCATTATATCTTTTATCATGTTTTATAATAACGTTAGTTATGTGTGGTTGGCTGATGAGCATGTCGACAGTAACTATGCAACAAGGACGGCTGAAAATATAGAAAGAGGCAAAATCGGTTATGCTGGAGAATTAGGAATGATTATATCCCCTATTGTCATTGTATCGAGCATAATTGGTTCAATATTATTGAAGAGACATGGAAAAAAAGTTATAAATAATAGAGAGGCAATTGAATTAAAAGTTCAAATAAAAGAAATGGAAAAGAAAATAGCTCAATGCGAAAGAATAGCTACATTAAAAACTCAGAAGGAAGAAATGGAAAAGAAATTAGCTGAATATGAAAACAAGGGAAACCAGAATATATAAGGTTTTATAAA
>JAUYED010000133.1 GCA_030691525.1 Bacillota bacterium
TTCAAGACCTGCATATGCTCTAAACTACAAAACCCCTGCTCAGTTTAAGGCTGAACAGGGGTTTTGATTCACCTTTTATTGTCCACGAACTATTGACCAGTTCACAAAGGCGGCTTTTATCATATGTAGAGTTTGGTCGCATCCCCGAATTGTAAATTGTAAATTTTCTATACGCTCTCCATCCCGAGTTTCAGGGCTTCGCGGTTCATGGGGATGAATCTCTCCTTATCCTTGCCAAAGACATTGATAAAAGACCCCATCACGCTCTCAATGCTGACCAGCCGCGTATTTTTCAGGTAAGCGCCCAGCATGACCATATTGGCCGCCTTGATGTTCCCTGCTTTCAGTGCAAGCTCGTTTGCCGGAACGTAATGGACGCGCAGGTCTTCGCGTTGGGCTTTCCGGTCTACGATATTTGAATTTATTATGAGAAGGCCGCCATCAACCACCGTCTGTTCGAATTTGTCCAGCGAGGGCCCGTTCATAGCAATGAGCGCCATCGGCTCCATCACCAGCGGGGAGCCAACCGTCGTATCTGAGATGATGACGCTGCAATTGGCCGTACCCCCGCGCATCTCGGGGCCGTAGGAGGGCAGCCAGGAAACGTTTTTGCCTTCCAGCATGCCGGCGTAGGCCAGCAGCATGCCCATGGAAAGCACGCCCTGACCGCCGAAGCCGGCAAAAAGGATGCGGTTCTCCATCTCTTCATACCTCCTTGATGACGCCCAGCGGATAAACAGGTATCATATTGTCTTTCAGCCACTGCATGGCTTCAAGGGGGTTCATCCCCCAGTTGGTGCCGCATGTGGAGAGCACTTCTACCAGTGAAAAGCCCTTTCCCGCCAGCTGTACCTCGAATGCTTTTTTGATCGCCTTTTTGGCCTTTATCACGTTGGCGACATCGCAAATGGCTACGCGCTCGATATAGGCGGCGCCTTCGCATCCGGCCAAAAGCTCGCTGATATGCAGGGGGTATCCATCCCGCTTGGCGTCCCTGCCGTAGGGAGTTGTGGTGGTTTTTTGCCCGAGAAGCGTCGTGGGAGCCATCTGTCCCCCCGTCATCCCGTATATAGCGTTGTTTATGAATATCGTCGTTATTGATTCGCCTCTGTTGGCCGTGTGTATGGTCTCTGCGGTGCCGATGGCGGCAAGGTCCCCATCTCCCTGATAGGTGAACACAACGGCATCCGGCTGTGCGCGTTTGATGCCGGTGGCGACAGCCAGCGCCCTTCCGTGTGCCGCGCTGAACATATCGCAGGCGAAATATTCGAAGGCAAAAGCAGAGCACCCGACCGGTGAAATGCCTATGACGCGGCCGCCCAGTTCCAGCTCCTCCAGTGATTCCGCGATCAGCCGGTGCGCGATGCCGTGGGGGCATCCCGGGCAGTAAAGCATCGGCTTGTCTGTGAGCATGGTGCTTTTTTTATACACGATGGCCATTTTACCTGCACCCCCCTGCGTCTTTTACAGCCTGAAGTATCTCCGCAGGTGAGGGTATCATGCCGCCGGTCCTGCCGAAAAATTTAACATCCAATTTCCCGTTGACCGCAAGCCGGACGTCTTCCACCATCTGTCCGCTGTTCATTTCCACGCACAGTACGCTTTTTACCCTGTCCGCCGCCAGCTTTATCGCTTCAAACGGGAAAGGCGAAAGGGTGATGGGGCGGATCATGCCCGCTCTGATGCCCTGCTCGCGGGCGGCAGCGATAGCATTCCTGCATATGCGCGAGGTCGTGCCGAATGCAACGATGAGATGGTCCATATCATCGGTCATATATTCTTCATGCCGGACTTCTTTTCGGGAAACCGTTTTGAACATCTCGTCCCAGGAAAGGTTTGATGCTTCACAGACTTTGGGATCTATATAAAGGGAATTGATAACGGCGCGCGGCCTTTTGCCCCAGGTGCTGATATCGGCAGCCCAGTCTTTATTGGGGATTTCCCTTTTTCTAATCTTTATGGCGTCAAAGTCAACCGGCTCCATCATCTGGCCGATCATGCCATCGCCGATGATGATAACGGGTATCCTGTAGGCATCGGCTATCTCGAAGGCCTCCATGGTCAGCTCCGCTGCTTCCTGGACGGAAGCCGGCCCCAGCACCACCGTCCGGCAGCCCCCGTGCCCGGTGCTGCGCGTGGCCTGCATATAGTCCTGCTGCGAGGGTTGTATGGTGCCCAGCCCCGGGCCTGCGCGCACGATATTGACGATGACTGCGGGCACCCTCGCGCCCGCGATATAGGAGATGCCTTCCTGCTTCAAACTGATACCCGGGCTTGAAGAAGAGGTCATGGCGCGTTTGCCGCATCCCCCCGCGCCGTAGACCATGTTTATGGCCGCCAGTTCGCTTTCCGCCTGGAGGAAGGTGCCTCCTACCTGGGGCATCCGCCGTGACATATATTCGGGGATCTGGTTTTGAGGAGTTATCGGGTAACCGAAGAAAAATCTGCATCCTGCCCGTATGGCTGCTTCGGCGATGGCTTCGGTGCCTTTCATTAATATTTTTGCCATCGGTAGCAAACTCACCTTCCCTCTACTTTTCCACAGTCAATGCCGAGTCGGGGCACATCCTTGCGCAGAACACGCAGCCCGTGCACTGTTCCATATCTATAACCTCTGCAGGCGGATAGCCCTTGGCATTCAATCTTGTCTTTGAAAGCTGCAAAATATTTTTAGGGCAAAAGTATACGCACAGTCCGCAACCCTTGCAATATTCTTCGTTAACCGTTACGCGGCCCATTCCCTTCCCGCCTTTCAAAAATATAAGTCCGGTCTGCAAACAGCCGGTCCAGCAATTCTTATGCCATACACATATTTAATAAGTAATTATACTATAATGCCTTTCGTTGTCAATCAATCTAATCCGTGCAGTTCGTTTATACTCTCTCTTAAACGGCAGAGGATAAGAGGCAGGTATTTGAGCTTTTGACGTTCAAAAGTACCGCCAGCCGCAGGCGTAAAACTCTATAGGAACGACCCATATCTTCTCTGACGCTTTATAACCGCTTTATAGAGGGACAGCATATTTCCCAAAAAGGCAGGGGCTTATGCCCTTACTCTGTCATTGCTTAGGAGCGTTAGCTCTGCGGCAATCTCTTAGCTGTCTTTATAATCGGCTTAATTAAACAAAGTAAACCCTTCCTAAGCTCGGGGGTGTGGGCTTGGGAAGAGGGGCGAAGCCCCTTTCCCAAATACCCGCAGCCC
>JAUYED010000018.1 GCA_030691525.1 Bacillota bacterium
AAACGAACCCCCACAACAGCCCCCACAAAAGCGTGATGCCTTTATTGGAATAGGCCACCGAAAGGGGAACGCGCTTCAACACCTGCTGCCACAGCAGCGCGTAAACGGCCAAAAGGACGAAGGCGATCCCGATAAAGAGAAAAAACTGGGCTGAGAAAAGCTCGTTTTTACCATTATTGAAGGCGAACTTTTGGCAAACGGCAACAAAGGAATAAATCAAAAAAAGGACATTTAATAGAGCCAGGTCCTTGGTGCGCACCTGCAGCAGGGTTTTCTTTCCTGCGCTGTTTTCTCCCATAATGAATACCTGCTATCTTTCCACTCCTGGGCTTTTTGTTAATCGGCGCGCCCGCTGCGCCACCAATATAATAATCATAATCCATAGATTAATGCAAGGATGTAAAAAGGGCAGATCAATGATCCGCCCTTTAGCTTTTTTCATTATTGGCCTTGAATGACGTTAAAACCCGGCGCCCTCGGGAGGCGGCGGAGATGGGGGCGCCTCGGGCAGAGGTGGTTTCTCCGGAGACACGGGCGGGGCGGGCGAGGTATTTTCCATCACTACTTCAAGCTTGGCCTGCGTATGATCCAAAAGCGTGAGCGCATACCTGAAGGCGACGAAGACAAGCCCCAGGATCAGAGCATATACGGTAATGAAAGCACCAAGTATGATCAGTATCGGCCCTATGGACTGAAGCAATGCGCCGAGCATGCCTGATATATCAATTGGCATAAGCGGGTTGCTCGGTATCAACTCGCTAAGATCAATATTCCCTGTTATAGCGATAATGCCGCTTATAATCAGGAGGACGCCAATTACCAAGCCGGCGACCATGATGATGATACCGATAGCCATCATGGTATTGGCGATACCCTTTGCCCTGAGTTTGGTTTTGAAATCGGACATCATTTTTGCACCCCCGTTTATGATATTATTTGCATATTACCATTATATTTCAATATAGTTTCAAAAACAACACCATAAATGGGAGCCGATAACAAGCAAGGGGATATTTTCACTTCAATAAGCACTTTAAGTGTATTATAATAAAAAGATGAACAAAGGATTCTAAGAAAGGATAAGGGGGGTTTTTTGATGCCCGGATCAAGCGGTCTGCTAAACGGCTATGCGAGCGAATATGATTCGCTGCTGCTCCGTCACGCTACAGCCCTCATCGGGCTTGACAGCTCCAACCCTCCGGGGGATGAAAACGCCGTCGCGGATTATTGCGCGGACGCGATGGCCTCTATTGGGCTGAATGTCCAAAAGATGAGGCTTGACGGGGGATACAGGAACGTCATAGGCATTTCGTCCGGGGGAAAAGCCCCTGATATAGCCCTGTGCGGGCATATAGACACAGTGCCGGCGGCAGGCGGCTGGACAAGGCCGCCCTTTGCTGCAACGACGGAAGGCGGCCTGCTTTTCGGCCGGGGGAGCGCAGACATGAAAGGGGCGCTGGCTGCCATGCTGACTGCCGCAAAGTTCGCGCGCGACAAGGGGTTCGGGTACGACAGGGGATTTGCGCTGGTCTTTACCGGCGACGAAGAGAACTGCTGCAGGGGCGCGGAGGAACTCATAAAAGATACCGCTTTCAAGCCCCGCGCGGCGGTAATCGGGGAGCCCACGCGGCTTGAAGTGCACACGGGGAGCAGAGGTTATTCGAAGTACATCATCCATTCGGAAGGAGTCGGCTGCCATGCCGCATGCCCTGAGGAAGGCGAAAACGCCATATTTAAAATGGCGCGCGCTCTTACGCGGCTTGAAAGCTATTCTCAAACCGCCGCAGGAAGGATGCACCCTGAGCTGGGCGCGGCCTCCTTCAATGTGGGCACGATAAAAGGCGGGACGAACGTGAATGTCGTCCCTGACAGCTGCGAAGCGGACGCGGAGTACCGGCTGCTCCCTGGCGAAAGCGCGGAGGATATCGCATCTGAGCTGGGCGCGCTGGCGGGGGAAGATGCGAAGGTCAGAATCGTCCAGAGCTACCCCGGCGCGTATACAGAAAAAGGCCACCCCTTCGTCCTGAGCGTCTGCGCTGCTGTCGAACAGGTATTGGGAAAAATGGCGAAGACGGGTGCTTTCCCAGCGTTCTCCGAAGCAGGGTTTTTTGCAAAAGGGTGGGGCGCTCCTACGGTCCTGCTTGGCCCCGGCTCCATCGAAATGGCGCACAAGGCGGACGAATGCATCCCCGTGAAAGAGCTTTTGGCGGCGGCGAAGATTTACGCGCTGATGCTTTGTCAGCAGCCGTTGATATAGGAAGAATGTCCGTTTTCTCACTGCAGGTGATATGATATAATCCAATTGCTATGAAAAAGGCAGATTTTCCAAAGGGGATTTGAGAGAAGGAAGGAGCACATGGCTGATAAAGTGCTGGTCTGCGTGACAAGCCAGAAAACATGCGAAAATCTGATCGGCGAAGGGGCGCGGCTTTCCGACAAGCTGAAGTGCAGCATGACGGTGGTTCATGTGGTGAAAAAAGGCTTTCATTTCCTTGGCGCAACGGAGGAGGGGGAGGCGCTGGAGCACCTTTTCAATGTTTCCAAGAACTTCGGCGCTGACATGATGGTATACCGCTCTGACAACGTACTGCAAAAACTCGTGCAGATCGCTAAGGAAAGCAGAGCCACCCAGATGGTACTGGGGCAGTCGGGGCAGACGCCGGTGGAAGCGGACATCCAGAAGAAGCTTTCACACCAGCTGCCTGAAGTGAAAATGGTCATAGTTTGAGCAAATCCCTTGAAGGGAGTGAGATATAAAAAATGCGCGCTATCGTTACGGTCATAGGCCGGGACAAAGTCGGCATCATCGCCGCAGTCAGCGCGGTGCTGGCCGCATGCAACGCCAATATCCTTGACATCAGCCAGACGGTGCTCCAGGAATATTTTGCAATGGTGATGCTCTGCGACCTTTCCAAAATATCGGTGCCCTTCACGGAACTGAAGAGGAAACTCAGAGAAAAGGGCGAGGAGATAGGGCTGGAGATACGTATCCAGCGCGAAGACATCTTCAACGCCATGCACAGGGTGTGATATGATCTCATGCTGAGCCAATCCGAAATACTCCAAACGATAAAAATGATAGAGGAACAGAACCTCGATATCCGCACGGTGACCATGGGCATCTCGCTCTACGACTGCGCACGCGGGGATATGAAAGAGGCCTGTACACTCATCCGCAGCAAGATAGAGCGGATGGCGAAAAACCTCGTCCGGACTGCGAAGGATATCGAGGAGGAATACGGCATACCCATAATCCATACGCGTGTGGCGGTGACGCCTATCGCGCAGGTGGCCGCGGCTACGGGGGCAAGATCCTATGTGCCCTTTGCCCTGGCGCTGCAGGAAGCGGCGGACAGCACCGGCATCTCGCTCATCGGGGGCTTTTCGGCGCTGGTACATAAGGGAAGTTCAGAATCCGATAAGGTGCTTGTTGACTCTATTCCCGAAGCGCTTAGCCGAACGGGCAAGGTCTGCGCCTCGGTGAACGTGGCGACGACGCGTGCCGGGATAAACATGGACGCAGTCAAGACCCTGGGTCATACGATACGCAAGGCGGCGGAGCTTTCTGCCGATACGAGCGGTTCGGCCTGTGCGCGTCTGGTCGTCTTTGCAAACGCAGTGGAAGACAACCCGTTCATGGCGGGGGCGTTCCACGGGGCGGGAGAGCCCGAATGCTGCGTGAACGTGGGCATCAGCGGACCGGGAGTAGTGAGGGAAGCGCTCAAGAAGGTGCGCGGCATGAAATTTGACGATGTAGCGGAAATCATCAAGAAAACCGCTTTCAAGATAACACGCATGGGCCAGCTGGTGGCGCAGGAGGCCTCGAAGCGGCTGGGCGTGCCATTTGGCATCGTAGACCTTTCGCTTGCACCAACGCCTGCGCGCGGGGACAGCATCGCCCAGATCATAAAGGAAATGGGGCTGGAGATGTGCGGTGCACACGGCTCCACCGCCGCCATCGCGCTGCTCAACGACGCGGTCAAAAAGGGCGGCATCATGGCCAGTTCGCACGTTGGCGGGCTTTCGGGCGCGTTCCTGCCCGTGTCTGAAGATTCGGAGATGGCCAAGTGCGCCGCGAGCGGGGAACTTACCCTGGCCAAGCTGGAAGCTATGAGCTGCGTATGCTCGGTAGGGCTGGACATGATAGCCATACCGGGGGACACACCTGCGGCAACTATCTCGGCTATAATCGCAGACGAAGCCGCCATCGGCGTGATGAACAACAAAACCACTGCCGTTCGCATCATCCCGGTGCCGGGGAAGAAGGCGGGGGACTGGGTCTGCTTCGGAGGGCTGATGGGCGAAGGGCCGGTCATGGCAGTTTCCGGGCTGGATTGCAGCGCCTTCATTGAACGCGGCGGACGGATACCCGCGCCTTTGCAAAGCCAGAAAAATTAAAAATTTTATAAATGACAGGAGGCCGCATGAAAAAGCAGCCGGAAAGAAGCGAAGTGCCTGAGGAATTGAAATGGAGACTTGAGGACATCTTTTGCTCGGACGAGGAATGGGAGAAAGGGATGTCCCTTCTTTCGGAGATGACGGGAAAGATGAGCGGGTACAAGGGCAAGCTCGGCGACCCGGATATCCTTCTTGAAGCCATGGGATCCAGCGTGGAGGCGGAAAAACTATCAGAAAAGGTCTATGCTTATGCCAAAATGCGGCGGGATGAGGACAACGCCAACATGCGACACCAGGCCATGGCGGCGCGTGCACTTTCTGCGCTTGTAAAGTTCGAGGAAGAGGTTTCATATATGGCCCCCGAGCTTCTGGCCATCCCCGAAGAAGAGTTCGCATCGTTTTTTGACCGTGTGGAAAAGCTGATGCCATACAAAAGGCACCTGTATGAAATCGTCCGGAAGCGCAGGTACGTTCTCTCTGAAAAAGAGGAGCGCATCCTTGCCCTTTCCTCCGAGATGGCCGATGGTACAAAAAACGCATTTTCCATGCTCAATAACGCAGACATAAAATTTGGCACGGTCATAGCGGACAACGAGGAGATAGAGATCACGCACGCGAGATTCGGCCTTCTGATGCGCCATCCCGACAGAAATGTAAGAAAGGAAACATTCGAAGTATTTTACCGGCAGTATGAAGGACGGAAAAACACGCTTTCGGCGCTGCTTTCAGGAAGTGTGAAGGGGGATCTTTTTTATACACGCGCAAGGGGATACGAATCTACGCTGGCAGCCGCTCTATTTGAAGACAACGTGCCCGTCTCCGTATACCAGGGGCTGATCGAGGCCGTGAACAAGCACATCGGCTCGCTGCACCGGTATATTTCTCTGCGAAAAAAAGCGTTCAATATTGACAAGGTGCATCTGTACGACCTGTACGCCCCCATAGCTAAGGACGTAGAGTTCGGGATAAATTACGTGGAGGCCAGCCGACTGATCCGCGAAGCTCTCGCCCCGCTCGGCAGCGAGTATGCCGAAGTGCTGGACGAGGCGCTTTGCGGAAGATGGATAGATGTGATGGAAAACAGGGGGAAGACCTCGGGCGCATATTCCTGGGGCCTCTGGAGCGCGCACCCTTTCATGCTCCTGAACTGGCAGGACAACCTCGATAACGCATTCATCTTAGTGCACGAGCTTGGCCACGCTATGCACAGCAGGTATTCCAGCGCCGCACAGCCCTATATTGACGCCCATTACAAGATATTCGTTGCCGAAGTGGCAAGCACCGTCAATGAGGCGCTGATGATGGCGCACCTCATCAAAAACGCTGACAGCAAAGAAAAAAAGGCGATGCTTTTGAACCACCACCTCGAAAGCTTCCGGACGACATTTTTCCGCCAGACGATGTTTGCCGAATTTGAGGCGGACATGCACGCAGCGGCCCAGAGGAACGAACCGCTGACGGCTGAGAGCATCGGTAAAGATTACACCGGATTAAACAGCCGTTACCACGGGCAGGACATGGAGATAGACCCGCAGGTGGCGCTGGAATGCCTGAGGGTGCCGCATTTCTACAATTCGTTCTATGTTTACAAGTACGCCACCGGTTTTGCCTCTGCGATTGCCATATCCAGGGCCATACTCGAAGGGGAAGCGGGGGCGAGGGAAAGGTATATAGATTTCCTCAAGGCGGGCGGCAGCGACTACCCGCTGGAGATACTGAAAAAGGCGGGCGTCGACCTTACGACAGATAGACCCATAATGAACTGCATAAACGTATTTGATGAGACGCTTTCTGAATTTGAGAAATTACTTGGCTAAAAAGTAAAGTTCTAACCAAAGACCTCCTAGGAGGTCTTTGGTTTTTGTTATCAGGAGTCTTTTTCTTTTTTACCCTTTTTACCGGCCGTTGCTTTGGGCTGCATACTTTCAGGAGCATAAAGGTTGGCTTTCAGGCGCTCCATGAGCATCATCAGGGGCAAGCCCAGGCCGAAGCATGCAAGCGTCTCTCCAAGCGCAATCCAGCCTACATTTATCCAGTAAACCAGCCAACCGGCTTGGGTAGTATTAATCCCCAATACAGCAGAAAGGAAAAATACAAACGGAACCGCGAAAGCATTTATAATTACCGTGTAAAGCGGAGAGATCCACTTCCAGCGGCGTAGGAAATACGTCAAAGATGCGGCAATAAGAGTGGCTCCAGTGCCAATTATCAAGTCGGGCCAGCCAAATGTGCTACTGAGGTTGGCGATGAAGCAGCCGATGGCAAGGCCGGGAATAGCTGCGGGCGTAAAAAGGGGCAGGATACACATGGCTTCTGCGATGCGCACTTGGATCGGCCCAAAGCTTATCGGCGCCAACGCGATGGTGAGGCCGGCGTAAACGGCGGCGATGATGGCGGCGTGGGTGATATAGCGTACGGGTTTTTTCATTGTTTCAGATCCCCTTCCTGAGCTTTGCA
>JAUYED010000081.1 GCA_030691525.1 Bacillota bacterium
AGAAGTGACCCAAATCTCCTCTGACGCTTAATAACCGCTTAATAACCGCTTAATAACCGCTTAATAACCGCTCCTACGCCCCGCAACTATCATTGCTTCGGAGCACTCTCTACGCAGCTTCCTGAATTGTAAATTGCGCTACGGCGCAGCCCCCAAAAGGTAATGTTCCCCTCCCGTTCTTATAAACCTTATACTATCTCCCTGATTGATAACGGGAGGGGTCAGGGGTGGGCATAAATTACGGGGTTAAAAGCAGAAGACATTTGGCGGCGTGTACGTCAAATGTCAATATAAAGTAGTTTCGAGACGGTTATAGCGCCCCGCTGGTCGCACGAAGTGCAAGCGGGGCAAGATGGGGGGAGGTTGGGAAGGGGGGCGCAGCCCCCCTCACAAGTTACGGCAGGCAGAGTATCCTCCCGCAGTTTTCACATTCGATGATGCCCTTGGCTTCCTTGAGCTTCCGGGAAACGAGCGAGGGAACCTCCATATTGCACCCGCTGCACTTTTCCATAACGACCCTTGCCACCGGCATGGGCTTATTCTTCTTGATGCTCATGTATTTCTCAAGCAGCGCCTTATCTATGCCCTTTTCCAGCTTTTTGACTATATTTTTAAGGGTACTCAGTTCATCCTGGGCTACCGTCAGTTCCTCGTTATACTTACCCTTCAGCTCATCAAACTCCTTTTTTGCCTTGGGGTAGTTGGTGCGTACGAGCTGCATGTTTTTTTCCATCTCATCCAGAGATGACGATATAGTGTCTATCTCCTTGCGCTTTTTCTGGCACAGTGAAACCAGCCGGTCTGCGTTTTTTACGCATTTGCCTACCTGCAAGGCGTCCTCGTGGTCTATTCCCTGGAGCAGCTCGTCGTTCTCGGTGAGGTTTTTCAGCATCTCTTCATGCTCCTCAGAAAGTTCCGAAAGGCGCTTTTGCATATCTAAAGTTTTCTGCTCCGCGCTCTGGACAAAGTCCTGCTGCTTGGCAAGATAGTCCCTGACTTTCATCAATTGTTTGCGGGTCTCCGATATTTTCAGTTTCGCCTCGAACCTGTCCAGCTTCATATCGGCTTCCTGGTATTTCAAAAGCAACTCTATTTGTTTGAGCATGTCGTTCCCTGTTCCTCCTTCATTCCACATCGCATAAAACAAGCAAGCCCATTTAGACAGGGCTGCCAACGAAGTTTTGCGCTTTACCGGTATCTATTTCAGACTCGATTATCTCTACATTGTATTTTAACTTATCTGCCCGGGATTGTAAACGTGCAATCAGCGGGCGTACCGCCACCCTTTCCGTATGATAATGCCCTGCGGCGATCAACGCCAGCCCCAAACCCGAAGCTTTGAGGGCATCATGGTGTTTGATATCCCCCGTCAGGAAGACGTCCGCCCCGCTGGAAGCCGCTGTTTCTATCAGCTCCCCGCCGCTTCCACAGCATACCGCGGCCTTTTGGATCCTCTTCCCCATATCCCCGAATACGCGGAGGGCTGTAGCGCCGAGCTTTTCGCACGCGAGCGCCGAAAATGCCCTGATATCCATATCCCCTTCAATAAAACCGACCCGGCCGAGCCCCTCCCCCGGAGCAGCCAGCGCAAGGGGGTAAAGGTCGTAAGCGGGTTCTTCGTAAGGATGGGCCTTCAGCATGGCAGCAACGGCGCCGGCGGCCCTTTCAACCGGCACGATGGTTTCCATGCGCACCTCGTCCGCCCGGCAAAGCTCGCCGCGTTTTCCTGTATAAGGGTGCGTCTTCTCTCCCGGCAGGAAAGTCCCCGTCCCCCGCGTACTGAAGCTGCAGTGGCTGTAACCGCCTATCTGTCCGGCGCCGCTCTCGTTCAACGCCTGCAAGATACCCTCAGCGCTGCTCTCGGGAGCAAATACGACAAGCTTCAGGAACGCGCCCGCCGGTGCGCTTTTTAGAACGGATATATCCTTCAGTCCCAATGCCTGCGCAAGACAATCGTTTACCCCGCCCTTTGCGGCATCGAAATTGGTGTGCATCACGTACAGCGCGATATCGTTTTTGACCAGCTCATAGATGATAGCGCCTTCGTACTGCGATTTCAGGATGGACTTTACGCCCTGAAGGAGTATGGGATGGTGGGAAAGGATCAGCTGGGCGTCTTTTTGGGCTGCTTCCATAACCACTTCCCGCGTAACATCAAGTGTTACCAGTATCCCTTTTATCGCGTCGGCAGCTGCACCCACAAGAAGCCCGGTATTGTCCCACGGCTCCGCCAGCCGGGCTGGCGCGATTTCTTCAAATATCACCATCAGGTCTTTACACTGGCACTGCATCGGATCATTTCCTCCAAATACAGGGGCGAGTTTTATGAGACGCTCTTTTTGCCCCCTCAAAAAAACAAGGGCAGCTATGCTGCCCACCCTTGTTATTTATTCAAGAAAGTCGCGGAGTTTTTTGCTCCGGCTGGGATGGCGCAGCTTCCTCAGCGCTTTGGCCTCTATCTGGCGTATCCTTTCGCGCGTGACGTTGAATTCCTTGCCCACTTCCTCCAGCGTCCTCGCCCTCCCGTCATCAAGCCCGAAGCGGAGCCGCAGCACTTTTTCTTCCCTCGGCGTAAGGGTATCCAGTACCTCTATAAGCTGCTCTTTGAGAAGCGTGAATGCGGCAGCTTCGTCAGGGGCTGGCACGTCTTCATCCGGGATGAAGTCCCCGAGGTGGCTGTCCTCTTCTTCTCCTATCGGCGTTTCGAGCGAGACCGGCTCCTGCGCTATCTTTATTATCTCACGCACTTTATCTTCAGATATCACCATTTCCTGGGCGATCTCGTCCGGCTGCGGGTCTCTTCCGTGTTCCTGGAGCAGCTGCCGTGAAACGCGGATGAGCTTATTTATGGTCTCCACCATATGTACGGGGATGCGTATGGTGCGCGCCTGATCGGCTATTGCGCGGGTAATTGCCTGGCGTATCCACCATGTGGCGTAGGTGCTGAACTTGTACCCCTTGAGGTAGTCGAATTTTTCCACGGCCTTGATCAGCCCCAAGTTACCCTCCTGTATCAGGTCTAAAAAGAGCATTCCTCTCCCTACATAGCGTTTTGCTATGCTGACGACCAGGCGGAGATTGGCCTCGGCCAGCTTCTGCTTGGCTTCGAAGTCTCCTTCTCCCATCCGTTTGGCCAGGTCTACCTCCTCATCAGGCGTCAGAAGCGCGACTTTGCCTATCTCTTTGAGGTACATCTTGACGGGGTCGTCAATATTTATCCCCTCGGGAATGCTCAGGTCTATCTCTGCAGGGTGCAGTTCCTCCTCGACGAGCATCTCCGCATCGGGTTCTTCCGCATCATACTTGGCCTCGTCGTCAATGACCTCTATCTGGTACTTCTCCACTTCGTCATAGAAGTTTTCGATATCGTCGCTCTCTATTTCAAGGTCGAAAATCTTGCCCAGTATTTCCTGTTTTGTCAGATACCCCCGCAGTTTGCCCATCTCGATTATCTCGCTTATTTTTTTGGAAGCGAGCGTATCCATTTTCTTCTTCCCGCGGTCCGTCTCCTTTGGCTGCCATTTTATTTTGTTTTCACTCAACGCCTTCCCTCCTTTTCGGCTTAGGCGCTTTTTTCATATCGGTATATTCCTCGGTCAATGCCTGAAGCTTTTTTGTAAGTTCCTCTTTTTCCTGCTTGCTGCCGGATGCAAGTATGGCACTTTGCAATTTCTGTATCTCTATGCCGATGTCTGCGAGCCGCATCCTGTTCACGCAGTCTCCGATGACTTTCTCCGCCTCGTTTTCGGTTATATCCACTGCAAGGATCCCCGCCGCCCTGCCGGCCTGCTCCTCGTCTGTTACTCCTGCCAGGACGTTGTACGGGTTTACTTCCACGCCGCGGCTCAAAAGCCCTTCGATTATATGCGCGATCTCCCTGTGTTCCTGTGCCTCGAATTCCTCCGGCTTATATATATCCAGAGCCATTTTTGCGAACCGGCTGCTTAGGGACATCGCCCCGATCAGCAATTTTTCAGTTTTTATGCGTAAATTCACCTGTTTTTCTATCAGTTTATTATTCCTGTATTTACCACTAATATACCCTTCACTGCCTGCCCTGGTTTTCATCTCCTGCGTAAGCTGTTCACGCAGCACAGGGTAGGCATATCGGGTCAGTTCCTGCAGGTACCGCAGGTACCTCTCCCTCTCCACAGCGTTTTCCGCTTTTGCCACCAGGCGTATCCCCTCGACGGCGAGCTTCGCCCTCCCGTCCTCGCTTTCCAGGTCATACCCTCCGGAAAGAAGCTTCAGCTTGAATTCGGTCAAAGGAAGGGCGTCTTTTTCAGCTGCTGTGAAGCCATCGCACCCCCGGGTTTTGACTAATTCGTCGGGGTCCATATCAGGAGGCAGCTGGATGACTTTCACGTCCAGCCCTTCGCCCTTAAGGATGTCCAAGCCGCGCAGCGTAGCGCTTTGCCCCGCGTCGTCCCCGTCATAGGCGATGTATGCCGTCGCGGAGTACCTTTTCATCAGCCGCGCCTGCTCCACAGAGAGCGCCGTCCCGAGGGATGCGACGGCATTTCTGATGCCGTACTGGTAGAGCGCGATAGCATCCATATAGCCCTCGACGACGATCAGCGAAGGCGGCCTTTGGCCCTTTTGCAGATTGTTCAGCCCGTAAAGCATCTTTCTTTTATTAAAAACGGGCGTATCGCTGGTATTGATATATTTGGGCAGCGAATCATCCAGGGCACGCGCGCCGAACCCGGCAACTTTCCCATTGGTATTTATGATGGGAAACATCAACCTTTTCGTGAAAACCGCGGAACTGCCGCCTTTTTTCAGAAGCCCCGCCTGCCCCATATCGCTTTCTGTGAAGCCCCTGCCCTTAAGGTGCTCTACCAGCTCTTTGCCCGAAGCCGGGGCATATCCCAGGCCGAACCTTTTTATCACGCCCTCGCTGACGCTTCTTTTTTGGATGTACTCCAGCGCGGTTTTCCCCTCGGCGCCAAACAGCTGCTGGTGAAAAAACCTCGCGGCTTCGGTGGAGGCCTCGTAAAGACGGTCCTTTAACTCTCTTGTCGGTTTATGGGAATAGGCCGCTGTTTCATCAGGAAGGGAGATGCCCGCTCTTTCGGCAAGGAACCTCACGCTTTCGGGGAAGCTCAATTTTTCGATATTCATGATGAAATGTATCACATTGCCTCCGGCATGACACCCGAAGCAGTAATACATTCCCCGTCCCGAATGCACGCTGAAGGAAGGCGTCTTCTCGCTGTGGAAAGGGCACAGCCCCCAATGCCTGTCCCCTTTACTTTTCAGTGGGACATAACCGGAGACGACATCTACGATATCATTCCTGTCCCTGAGTTCTTCCAGATACTCCTCCGAAAAAAACCCCGGCATAAACCCCATCCTCAAAAACTTTTATATACTTCGCCAAATGAAGTGCTTTTCCTTCTTTTTTTGCAAACATATCACAAATCCGGCTACAGACCGCGCCATGATTCGGGGACAAAAAGCCCCTCGAATATACGTATCGCATACCTGTCTGTCATTCCCGCGATATAGTCGCATACCACGCGCTCGCAGCCATACTGGCTGATATGCTTCCCGTACTCTTCGGGCATGGCATCCGGATTTTTCATAAAGTGATCGAAAAGCCCCTCGACAAGCGCTGCGACCTTTCCCTCCTCAGATTTGGCCAGAGGGTTCAGATAGACGTTTTCGAACATGAAATCCCGCAGCTCTTCAGTGGCCTCCTCTATGCGCGCCGACATGCCAATGGCGGGCTTATCGAAGCTTTTTTCAGCTATATCAAAGATCATCGTATTGATGCGCCTTCCGTGCGAATCCCCCAAAATCCTGATGCATCTTTTAGGCAGTTTTTCGGGTCCAAGGACGCCTGCGCGAATGGCGTCGTCTATATCGTGGTTGATATAGGCGATCCTGTCAGCGTAGCTCACCGCAACCCCTTCAAGCGTGGATGGCTTCCCGTCTTTTTTGTGGTTGAGTATGCCGTCGCGCACTTCAAACGTCAGGTTAAGCCCGCCTCCTGCTTCAAGGATGTCCACCACCCTCAAGCTCTGCTCATTATGCTCAAACCCGCATTTTGCGATCTTATTGAGCACATCTTCCCCCTTGTGGCCGAAAGGCGTATGTCCGAGATCGTGCCCGAGCGCGATGGCCTCGGCAAGGTCCTCATTCAGCCGGAGGGCGCGGCATATGGTGCGGGCGATCTGTGAGACTTCCAGCGTATGGGTCAGCCGCGTCCTGTAATGATCCCCTTCGGGCTGCAAAAACACCTGCGTCTTGTGTTTCAGCCGCCTGAACGACTTGCAATGCAGTATCCTGTCCCGATCGCGCTGGAATTCGGTGCGAAGCGGGCACTTTTCCATAGGGTGCATCCTGCCCTTGCTTTCACTGCTCAGAGCGGCGTAGGGGCTCAATATCTTCTTTTCCAACTCTTCGTAATACTGGCGGAATTCAGTCATATTTTCCACTTCCGTATCGAATACTAAGGTATAGTATTCAACACGGTTTGGACAAACTCCTTTATCCATGAAATATAGGAGCCAACTTGAAAGGGAGCCGGACTATATTGAAATCCTGAAAAGCGTAAAAAGCCGCACGGTTTTTTGCCGCTTGCGGCTTAAAATATAGGAGATGCAATGAAAGTTATAAGTTTATGGAAAGCACAGTATTAAAGAAGCATTATAAAACGTGGTTTCACTTTTTCGGCCATACCCTGTCGAAAAAAGGATTTTTGCCCGTGCAGCTCAATGGGATGCCATAAATGATCATAACGTCCCCGCCGAGCATTTTCAATTCCCTCGCCGCCATGCCGACGGAAAACATCAGCCTGTTATCCACCCTGCAGTCCATCGCAGCGCTCACGGCGGAGCCGATGGCTATACCGAGGTCTCCCGTATTGAATGCGCATGGCTGATCCGGGTATTTTCTCTTTTCTTCGCAGTTTTTATACCCGCAAAGACCGCAGAAAGGCAAGCCGACCGGCTCTATTTTAGTCCCTATCAGCACCATGACTTCGGATGCGAGGATATTCTGCGCATCCCTCAGGAAGGAATCCGGCACGCCTTCTTTCTCCGCCAGCTCTTTCATTTTATCGGATAAAAGTTTGATTTCTTTCTTTTCCACCACTGCAATGGCGATATTATCGATCCCCTTTGCCTTGGGGGCTGTCCTTGCCGCTGTCATCATTCTCTGCGCCGCCTCAAGCAGCGCCTTTTTCCTTACCTCTTCTTCACGCATGATGCTCATATGTAAACAGCTCCCGTTTATGTGATTATGATTACTTTTCATTTTACGCCTTTTTCTAAAAAAGAAAATCCCCCGAAATCTCGCAAATCTTGAAGACTTTCGGGGGATACAGTTTATGACCTGCTTAACAAGTAATTTGCGTATCTTCAACCAAAATGGCTGGACGCCCCTGATGCAAACTTACTTGCTCGCCATGATCTTCGCCTGCGCCGCTGCAAGCCGCGCTATAGGCACCCTGAAAGGCGAGCAGGAGACGTAATTCAGCCCTATATTGTGGCAAAATACCACGGAGCTCGGGTCTCCGCCGTGCTCGCCGCAGATACCCAGCTTGATATCCGGGCGGGTGGCTCTTCCCAGTTCCACAGACATTTTCACCAGTTTCCCCACGCCGACCTGGTCAAGGCGGGCAAAGGGGTCCGATTCAAGGATTTTCTTTGTATAGTAATCATCCAGGAATTTTCCTGCGTCGTCGCGCGAGAAGCCGAAAGTC
>JAUYED010000104.1 GCA_030691525.1 Bacillota bacterium
TTCAAGAACCATCCATTCAAACCGTATAACGAGGAAAAGATGCAAGAGATGATGGAGAGTATCAAACGGAATGGTGTACTCATGCCTATTCTGGTCAGGCCTGAAAAAAATAGTAATGGATTTGAAATCATCTCAGGTCACAACCGCGTAGAGGCAGCAAGAAAGTTGGGATTAATAGATATTCCCGCTACTATCCGCGAGCTGGATGACGAAACAGCCACCATTGTAATGGTAGATAGCAATCTCAGGCAACGGGATAAGTTGTTACCTAGCGAGAAGGCTTTTGCATACAAGATGAAGTTGGAAGCAATTAAACGTCAGGGAGAAAGGACGGATTTAACCTCGGGACAATTCGTCCCAAAGTTAAAAGGTAAGCAAGCCGGAGAAATGGTGGCTGAAAAAGCAGAGCGTATGAAGGTTTTGTTGTAGCAAGCACGGCATTTGTACTCCCAATGCCAACTTGTTAAGGGCTACCGCCCCTAATACCCTTGATAATAAGCCAACTAAAAGGGGCAACTATGAATGACACAACTCTTTAATAAAGGTTCAAATCTCTATTAAAAGAACTCTTCGAAAATTAACAATACTTATGAATATTTAATATTCCTTAAATTATTTTGGTCTTACAATTAGTGTTTTTGTGTCTCTATATATGGATGGATAAAATATAGAGAGTTAACAAAATTCAACTTGCCATGTGCTGTGATTATACCGGCATTAAATAAAAGGAGAAGCTTAATGGAAACTGGAAGAAAACACTTAACGAAACACAATGAATCACATAATATCCCGTTATTTAAAACAATTGAGGTAATGAGCCGTATCAGTGGCCTGGGGGAAAACAAATTACGGCAAATGATAGGCAATAATGAGGTTGATTATATCGAGAATGGCAACCGGAAACTACTTGTGGATGCTGCACTTTGGGATTGGTATGAAAGAAATAAGATATCTGTACACTTTGATCAATAGAGAGGAGTTAAAAAGTGGCAATACTCAAGCGTCAAGTTAGAAATAAGCGTAATGCAGACGGCGATCTCACCAGCCGAGCCGGTTTCGTATATGATGTGAATATCAAGTATCAAACTATGGAAGGGAGAAAGACATATAATAAAAAGGGATTTTTAACACGTGAAGAAGCTCAAAAGCACGAGAGCGAGATGCGTCTTAAGCTCCTAAAACCGGGATATATTCCAAAGTCGATAAAGGAGAGTAAGCGCACATTATCAAATTACTTACTTGAATGGCTTGAACAATATGCTAGAAACAATGTACGGCCAAATACATATCGAGGTTACGAAGTCAATATACGAAAGCATATTAACCCTGTCATAGGAATGGTACCTCTTAATGAAATTTCAGCCCCTATACTTGATAATCTGTATAGAGAAATTAAAAAGAAGGGTTTTGCCGTAAATACGGTTAAACTAATACACAGGACACTAAGTGTTGCCTTAGAGCATGCTCATAGGTATCAATTAATCGATAATAATCCGGCAAAATCTGTTTTGACTAAGTTCACATCCAACGTTAAAACACCTGAACCATATACTGTTGATCAAATCAAAAAGCTGATTGATGGAATAAAGGACACACAGTGGAAATTCATCGTAGTTTTAGGAGGGTTATATGGGTTACGCCGAAATGAAGTCCTTGGGCTTAGATGGAAAGATGTCAATATTAGCAAACGCTTCTTTAATATCGTTGAGCAACTTTCAAATCCGGAGATACGGAGTTCAGGAAAGATGACTTCAGACTTAAAAGAAAAATATAGTCTCCGGGCACTTCCAATCACGGAGGATACCATAAAGTATTTTCAAAGACAATATAACAGATTTGGCCTTATAAAGAATAGTGCTGATTTTCAATCTATAGAAAACGGCTTTGCTGTTTGCAAAGAGGATGGAACACCGCTATCTGAAGGTCAATTATCAAGGGGGTTTTATAAGTTACTAGAAACACTCAAACTTCCACATATTCGATTTCATGACTTACGACACTCGGCTGCGACTAATATGCATCAGATTACCGGGGACTTTTATACAATTGGTGAGATATTAGGGCATTCTTTGAAAGGTATAGGGAACCAGCTAGGCGTCAGTGGAGGATTGCAAGCTGTAACAGAAAGATATATTGATGTAAGGCTGGAAAGAAAGAAGTTTGTATTGGATAGATATCATAAAGAAGTACATCAAAAAAAGCTGAGTGAACGTACACGTTGAGAATCATCTTCATTTATTTATGTATATCTTTTTGTTTTTCTTTATAAACGCCTGGGAAAACAGGGCTCCATTAGGGCTCCATTTATCATTATATGTCATTAGTAATTCATCGTGTTTTTGTGTCGAACGATAATAATTGCCCTAAAACTGCTTATTTTAGGCGGTTTTGAGGCATTTGGCGGAGAGAGGGAGATTCGAACTCCCGTTGGGGTATAAGCCCAAACACGATTTCCAGTCGTGCGCCTTAGACCAGCTCAGCCATCTCTCCACAAAAAATATTAAGATGTATCACGCCAATGCGCGGCGAAAAACATTTTAGCATTAACACCATATAAAATCAAGCCGGAAACATCGTGCATGAATTGAACAAATTAACAGGCATGCGCATATTTTTACGGGGGAAAATAAATCGCAGAAGGGATGTATAAGGCAGCTTTCCATCAGCGCTGCCGTTTGATGGCACACGGCCAGGGTATTGTTCGCTTGATGCGAACATGGGAAAGGCCGACATGTACCGGTATTTTGAAACAGCTGGCGCTGAGGCGCTGGCAGCGCCTGCAAAGCTGCTTCAGATTTGAGTACCGGAGTTGTGCATCATTCATACGGCATGAAAGCGTAAGAAATGCCTTATCTCCCTTCTAAGTATTGCCATAAAGTGGCTATATTGCTAAAAGCCCGTTTTTTTGCTATAATTATGAAGCATCATATCGAAAATGGCGCAACTTAGGAGCTGAACGCTATGGTAAAAAGATTTGCCTGTCTTATTCTTGCCATTCTCCTAACGATCACTCTGGCGGGCTGCGGCATCAGCACACAAGACCAGGCAAAGGCGCAGACCCTGGCTGAAGAACTCATCAGGGATCTCTTCGATGTAGATTATACCAAGATCACAAACTCTGAAATGGAAGATCGGTATAAGAAAAACCTGACAGAAGAATTTTACAGCTCGGAAGGCGAGTATATCGCGGACGAAGAGGCGGAAGCGTATATCGGTGCAAAAACAATACAGCATGTAGAGCAGGTGAAGCTGGCCGGAATGGCCAAGGAGCCGGATGGGACGTACCGCATCGGTGCGGCTTTTGTTTTGAATTTTGTTTCAGGGGGAAGCAACTTTTACCTGCAGCCGGACAACAAATATGTTTTCTTTGCCATCATCCGCGCCAAGGATACCTCTACCGGGCTGAAAGCGATAGAACTTCCCGATATAAAGGAAGCCGGGACATATACCGGAAGCCTGCCCAACTATGTCACTGGTGTGGACAAGGACAAAGATAGCAGCGGTGTATTTTCGGTGATGGAGAGATATTACCGGATCATACATGATGTTGATTTCACCACCTTTTCACTGGAAAAGGCGATGGCTGTTTTCAACCTATGCTCCCAGGGATGGATGAACGAGAATTCAACGAGCTTCCCTTCGGACTTGGTTGCGGCTATCACTGAGGATGAAACAAAAGAGAGAATCAATCTGTTTAAGCCCAATAAGATAGAATACCAGGGGATAAACAGTTACCTTGCAGAGGCCTATATAGTGATAAAACATATCAGCGGCCAAGGCGAGACTTATCAGGAGAACAATATCGAGATGGGGAAAGAGTACCTCTATCTTGCGAAAGCCGATATCGTATATGAGAGCGGCAGCTGGAAATATGATTTGGAGGAAATGGGCGTTTTCGCGGGGGAATATACCGGCACATTCCCAGATTATGTTCCCGGGACAGCTGAAGAGGATTATGACAAATGCATTGATGCAGCGCAGGAATTTACCCGCGCGGAATTGAACATTGATTATACTTTGCCGGATTACAAGCTTAATGCACACTACCAAACGATGGGGACATCCGGCCTGCTCGAGATGCTCCAGCAGAATGATATACTCAAAGAGCGGCTGAACAACATCAAAACAGGACAGCTGAAGCAGACGCTGACAGACTTTTTTCCGGACAACATTGACAATGCCGCCGATCCCGCAGGAGGGCTCAAAATAGAGGTTATGGGCACGGCTGCAGTACAGGTGACCAGCGCAACAGCTGCCTACCTCACAGAGCACAGCATGGAGGCGGGGAAGCTATACAGCTTCTCGGTCTATGTGCGCCTTGCATTCAGGGACGGAAAGTGGAAAATTGACGGATACGAGATATCGCAGATGGGTCCTTATGAGCCGGGCGGGGAAGATGATGTGACACCGCCCGAAGAGAGCGCGGAAGATGAGGCAGCGCCTTAATTGCAGAGGGCTTCTTGCTAAAAAAAAACGGGCAGCCGTTCTACTCAAAGCTATCCCAGGCCGTTTCGATTTGCCATGAACTGGCCTATCGCATGCAGAATATAGGAAGTTTTTATCGAGTATGCCTGCATTAGGATGAAAGTAAAACGGGATTGATAACGTAGGGGGAATTGTATTATCATAGGAGCAAGAAACTAAATTTATCAGTAATGGTATAAAAGTGTAATATGAATTTACCATTGTATGTGGCGTGCAGGGCCGAAACATATTTCATATAAATATTCCAACCATAATTCAATGCGGGGAGGCATGGATATGGAGAAGATTACTAAAGAACAATGCGAAGTGGCCAAAGACAGCGGAGAGGACAACATTACCGGTGGATACGTAGAGTACCTTTTTAAAAACTACCATACTATCAAGCGGGAATTGCAGCAGTTGAAGCTTGAGCTGGAATACTATGATGAAACGCAGCCGGGCGGTAGTATACAGAATAAGGGCAACAACGGCGGCATAGCGGTGGTACTCTTTAACGTGTCCAAGCGGATGGAGAGCACAAGCAAGGAAAAATTGGCATCAATGGTAAAAGCGGGAGAACTGGAAATCAAAAAACTGCATTCGGCTATAGAGGCACTGGACAAGACGGTGGGAGGCGTCATCAGTGACATCTATATTGACCGGCTTTCATGGGGGCAAATATGTTCCCGGCGTTATATAAGCCCCAACACCCTGAACAGGTACAAAAAGCGCGGTCTCGAAGAAATAACCAAAGCATTTTTTGTATCGCAACCATTTATGGTGCCTGCAGCCAACGAATAGATATAAAGCCGGACTCTATTTGCCATAAAATCATTACATTATAGGAAGCGCAGGTACAGAAAAGGCATGGTATCCTATTCCTGAGCCGGCCAAAAGGCGGGCAAAGGAGTGATACCATGCCTTCCTCGAAATTAAGCGACAGGCAGAAGCGATTCTGCCTTTTTTATGTGCAGGATTTCAATGCCCGTGCAGCGGCTTTGAAGGCAGGCTACTGCCCTGACTATGTCTATGAGTTGATGAACAAAAGCGCTGTGCGCAATTATATCAAAAAATTAAAAAGAAAAATGACGGAAGAGCTCATATGCGAAGGGATTGATATTCTGAAGATGTATGAGAGCATCGCTTTTTCTGACATCACGGGATATATCGAATTCGGCTCGAAAAAGACGAAAAAGGGAACGAAGGGCAGCGAAAACTTCATCCGGCTGAAAAACTCGGCCAAAGTGGACGGGCGCATCATCAGCGAGATCTCCATCAACTCCCGGGGGGTGCCTTCTATCAAGCTTTGCGACAAGTATAAGGCGCTGGAAAAGCTGGAGAAACTCTTTGACCTGCTGCCGGATACCTGGAAGCGCAAACTGGAAGAGGAGAAACTGCAACTGAAAAGCGGGGACGGAGAGGCCGTCATAAATATCATCAGCGATGTGCCGGAACCGTAAAGTATTGGGAGGGGGGCTTCCTGGGTATTTGGGAAAGGGGCTTTGCCCCTCTTCCCAAGCCCACACCCCAAGTATTTGTGAGGGGGGTTGTGCCCCCTTCCCAACCTCCCCCCGTCTTGCCCCGCTTGCACTTCGTGCGGCCAGCGGGGCGCTGCAACCGCCTCGAGACTACTTACTATTAACCTTTAACGGGTATTTGGGAAAGGGGCTCTGCCCCTCTTCCCAAGCCCACACCCTGTTAGGACGGTTTTTCAGCAACGATTGTGTTACCACTAAATTCAAACCAGGAGATTGCCGCGTCGCTGATGCTCCTCGCAATGACAGAAGGAGCAGGGCGTTGAAGGGGTTATGGAGCAGTTGTAGAGCGGTTATGGAGCGGCAGGGGACGGATTGCTGCGTCGGCTGCGGGCTCCTTGCAATGACAGAAGAGGGGCGTTGGAGAGGTTATAGAGCGGTTATTAAGCGTCAGAGGAGATTCGGGTCATTTCTATAGGGTATTATGCCTGCGGCTGGTGGTACTTTTGCGCCGGTGCAAAAGTACCCAAAACCCCGCTGGGGCGGTACCGCTCCCTGCGTCCCTTCCGGGACTCCGGTCGCGATAAAGCCCCAGACCCCACTGGATATTATACTGTTATGTGAAGCCGCCCACCCCTATCCTCCCGTTGCGGGGGATTGATAATATCAGGGTTATGAGTTACGGGAGGGGACTGATGGTTTGGGTTCTTTGCTCCGGTATTGGCTGCGCACCTTTTGTGCTTGCCAATAAATCGCAAAAAACCCGTCGGGTATTGTGTTCTTGAAGAAAGCGCAGATGCCCACCCCTGACCCCTCCCATTTGCGAAGTACGATAGAATAAGAGTTTTTGGTGAAATGGGAGGGGAACATTACCTTTTGGGGGCTGCGCCCCCAAGGGCATAGGCCCCTGCCTTTTTGGGGAATGTGCTGTTCCTCTATAAAGCGTTATAGAGCGGTTATAAAGCAACAGGGGGAGATTGCCGCGTTGTAGCGTTGAGAATATAAGAATTGTGGGGAGAACATTGAATATAAGAAAAGAAATAACGGTAAAGCTGGATTATACGCCGACGGAGAAACAGAAGATATTTCACAAGAGCAGCGCCGACGAGGTCCTTTACGGCGGGGCGGCAGGAGGAGGAAAATCGCTGGCTATAGTGATGGACGCTTTCATGCGCTGCCTCCGGAAAAACGGCATGCAGGCGTACCTTTTCAGGCGGACATACAGGGAGCTGGAAGATACGCTCATCCCGCTTGCGAGAAGATTCATCCCTAAAGAGGCGGGGGAGTATATGGCAAGCTCTCATACCCTGGAACTGAAAAACGGCAGCCGGATGAGGTTCCGCTTCTGCCAGCGCGACGAGGACGTTTACAAATACCAGGGTACAGAGATGCACTGCCTTTACATTGATGAGCTGACGCATTTCCCCAAGAAGGTTTACGACTTCCTGAAATCGCGCCTTCGCGCCAACACCGCCATGGGGATCCGCCCCGTAGTGCGCTGCGCGAGCAACCCGGGTGGGACAGGGCACGGCTGGGTAAAGGAGCATTTCGTGGACAAAGGGGAGCCATATGTGCTTCACAGGGCAGAAATACATTCAACTTCAACCGGAGAATCGCAGGTCAGGACGGTACAGTATATACCCGCGCTGCCGACTGACAATTCTCATCTCTCCAGAGACTACCTCTTTGAACTGGAACAAAAACCCCGGGCACTGCGTGACGCGCTGCTCCATGGGATCTGGACGGCCTTCTCGGGGCAGGTATTTACAGAATGGCGGGACGACCCTGCGCATTACGCGGACGGGAAATGGACGCATGTCATACACCCCTTTGCCATACCCAAGAGCTGGAAGCGGTACCGCTCATTTGACTTCGGCTTTGCCCGGCCTTTTTGCGTGCAGTGGTGGGCTATCGGCAGCGACAACGAAGCGTACCTTTACCGCGAATGGTACGGCTGCACGGGGGAACCCGACGAGGGGCTGAGGATGCCTGCAGACAAGATCGCCGAAGGGATAAGGAATGCCGAAGCTTCCACAGGCGAAGAAGGCGTCATTGGCATTGCCGACCCTTCGATATGGGACGGCTCCAGAGGAGAATCCATCGCCGAGCAGATAGAAAAAAGGGGCGTATTTTTTCAAAAGGGGGAAAATGCGCGGCTTGCAGGCAAGATGCAGCTGCACGAGCGGCTGGCCATAAGCAGCGAAGGGCGACCGGGGCTGCAGGTCTTTTCCACGTGCAGGCACTTTATCCGCACGGTGCCCATGCTGACTTATGACCTGACCCGTGTGGAGGACGTGGACACGGCGTGCGAAGACCATGCTTACGACGCGGCGCGGTATTTTTTGATGGCGCGGCCTGTGAAAAACCGCGTGCATACCATAAAGCTTACCGTGTTTGACCCGTTGGATGATGGTTCAAAACGGGCAAAAAAAGGGTTCATATAGATATACAATGGTACATTGTCAATTCAAGAATGCTACGTTGTGAACGCTACGAAGCAATGACAGAAGAGTTTAAATGCCCACCCCTGACCCCTCCCGTTATCAATCTCAGAGATAGTATAAAGTTTATGAGAACGGGAGGGGAACATTACCTTTTGGGGGCTGTGCCCCCAAGGGCATAAGCCCCTGCCTTTTTGGGGAATGTGATGTTCCTCTCTAAAGCGGTTATGGAGCGGTTATTAAGCGTCAGAGGAGATTCGGGTCATTTCTATAGGGTTTTACGCCTGCGGCTGGCGGTACTTTTGTTTCGGTACAAAAGTACCCAAAACCCCGCTGGGGCGGTACCGGCTGGCGCACCTTCGGTGCTTGCCGCAAAAGCCCCAGACCCCACTGGATATAGTACTACTATGTGAAGCTGCCCACCCCTATCCCTCCCGTTATCGAGTTGGGAAGTTGTCAAAGTTATTATTAAACGGGAGGGCGCTTTTGGTTTGGGCGTCGGCTCAGAATTGGCCTTTCGTCCCTACGGGACTACAGGCACAATAATTCACCGACACCCGTCGGGGTTTAATTTTTTTTGAAAAAGCACGATTAGAGTTGAGAATATGCTCACCCCTGACCCCTCCCGTTATCGATCGGAAAGATAGTATAAGGTTTGGAGAACGGGAGGGGAACATTACCTTTTGGGGGCTGTGCCCCCAAGGGCATAGGCCCCTGCCTTTTTGGGGAAAGTGCTGTCCCTTTCTGAAACGGTTATAGAGCGATTATTGAGCGGCAGGGAGAGGGAGACGGATTGCCGCGCCGGGTATTTGGGAAAGGGGCTTTGCCCCTCTTCCCAAGCCCACACCCCGAATTAGTACGGATTGCTTCGTTTGATTAGGCTCCTAAGCAGTGACAGAGGGGTGGGGCGTGGGAGAGGTTGTAGAGCGGAAGATTTATTATTGAAATATATCAGAAAATTGGGATAAAAGTGGGCTAAGGGCGGGGGTGGGAATGTTTTACCATTAAGGTAAATCAGTTTTTTTCTAATGTTAGGAGGAACAGAAATGTTGAAGACGGATACGAGGGAAAAGCTTCCGAGCCAGGATGAGGAATTTATAAACCGGACATATGAGCTATTCGACGAATTCTATGAGGGCACAAGGCAATTCCGTCAGAAGTGCAGGGAGAATGAGGAGTTCTGGCAGGCGAACCACTGGAACGGGGTAAGTTATAAGGAGCAGGACGAGCCGCGCCCCGTCACGCCGGTGATATTTTCCACGCTGGAGAGCTTACTCGCGGACATCATGGACAGTTATCCGGAACCGGTGCTTCTGGGAGAGGAGCCAGGGGACGACGAGACCGCCCGGAGATTGAACGAGGTCATAAAATTCATCCTCAAGCGTCGGAACTACCGGGCTACATACCGGAACAAGTGCCGCGCCGCACTCAAAAAAGGTGCGAGCATGCAGGAAGTTTATTGGGACAAAGCGCTTTACGGCGGGCTGGGGGACGTCAACGTACGGCACTGGGACATAGAAAGTTTTCTTTACGATCCTAAATGCGCGGACATCCAGCAGGGAAGGGCGTGCTTCAAATTCACCTTCGTTGATATGGAATGGATCAAGCAGAGATATCCCGGAGCAGCTGAGCTGATCCAGAGCGACGGTTACCGGAAAGAGGAGAAAACAGGCGAAAATATCAAAAGCGAAAACGACGTCATGGTGATGGAGTACTGGTATAAGAAACGGGACGACGAGGGAAATGAAAGCGTGCATACGGCCATACTCGCGGGACACGTCCTGCTGGAAAAAAGCGAAGACGCGATGCCCGGAGGAGTTTATGAGCACAGCAAGTACCCCTTCATCGTGGAACCGCTTTACCCCTTGGATAATCAGCCGGTGGGGCTGGGCATAATTGACGTCTATAAAAACCTGCAGCTCTATGCGGACAAACTGGACCAGATAATCCTGAAAAACGCGCTGATGGCCTCAAAAGTGAAAATGCTGGTCAACCGGGGAGCGGAATTGGACGAAGACGCGCTTTCCGACTGGTCCAAAGAAGTGGTGAGGGGTTCGCGCATTGACGAAGGAGGGCTTCGCTGGTTCCAGCCGGCACCGCTTTCGCCTTATGTGCTGGAACATTTCTATGGGAAAATACAGGCGATAAAAGAAGAATCGGGGCAAACGCAGGTCAACCGCGGGGAGGCGGCCGGCGGGATCACCGCGGCCAGCGCCATAATCGCGCTGCAGGAAGCCGGTTCAAAACGCAGCCGTATGCTGATAGAGCAAATGTACGAAGGATTTGAAGACCTGATTGAAATGATGATAGCGCTTATCGCGGAGAATTACACCGAAGAGAGGACATTCCGCATCACCGGAGAGCAGGGGGAATACCAGAGCACGCTTTCGGGAGACATGCTGAAAAAGGGCGGGGGGCCGGGGCATATGGAATTTGACATCTCCGTACAGGTGCAGAAGGCAACGCCCTACCGCACGCTTTACCAGAACGAGCTGGCGATGCAGCTGCTGGGGGCGGGGATTATAGGGCCTGAGGAGGCGCTTTCGATGATGGTTTTTGAGGGGAAGGACAGGATAAAAAGGTTGGGAGGGGGGCTTCCTGCCAAATAAATTTGTCAGCCGGGTATTTGGAAAAGGGGCGCTAGCCCCTTTTCCAAAGCCCCCACCCCGATAAGAAAATGGGTTACCGCGTATGGTTGAGCAGTATTGGAAAGACGGATTAAGGAAGTTACCACGTTCGGAAGTGGGGCGTTGGAACGACTATAAAGCGGTTATGGAGCGGATATAGAGCGGCAGAGGAGCGGTTATTAAGCGTCAGAGGAGATTCGGGTCATTTCTTTAGGGCATTGCCTGCCGGCGGCGATACTTTTGCGCCGGCGCAAAAGTACCCAAAACCCCGCTGGGGCGGTACCGGCTGGCGCACCTTTTTGTGCTTGCCGCTAAAGCCCCAGACCCCATCGGATATTGTACGAGTATGTGAAGCCGCCCACCCCTATCCTCCCGTTGCAGGGCAGGAGGTTGGCGGAGTTTTTTATTTAACGGGAGGAGCGTTTTGGTTTGGGTGTCGGTTCAGAATTGGCCTTTCGTCCCTTTGGGACTACAGGCACAATAATTCACCGACACCCATCAGTGTTTCAGACTTTTTGAAAGATATACCCACCCCCTTGCCCCCTCCCGTTGACGGACTACCTGCTAAGAAAATGGGTATGAGAACGGGAGGGGGAATTTTACCTTTTGGGGGCTATGCCCCCTTGCCAACATAGATTATGCTCACCTCCTGACCTCCTCCCCGTTTCGCTTTTTCAAAAATCCCATATCTTTGATGTTTTTACTTAGCGTTATCGAATAATCAAGGCAGCAAAAAGATGGTTAAAGGTGATGAATATAGTTACCTGACGGCGGGAACAGCATGCTATTCTCATTTTGCAAAAAGACGACGCCCAGGGGGCGCTTAAAGATTCAAGGAGGAAATGAAAATGGAAGAAGCGGTCGAAAGAGGCATCAATGATGCCCAGAGCCCGGACG
>JAUYED010000004.1 GCA_030691525.1 Bacillota bacterium
AGCAAAGACGTGCAAAAGGGCATGGAGATGCTGCAAACCCTCCTCCGGCAGGGGGAAAACCCGCAAGCAGTGACGGGAGCCGCGGCAAGCCGGCTGCGAGAGATGCTCAGGGCCAAGCTCTATCTTGAGAGCGGACTGAGCCGGCAGCAGGCGGTAGCCGCCCTCGGGGGGAACCCCTACGCTGCGGGCAGGGCGGTTGCGGAGTGCAGCAGGTATTCAACAAAGCGGTTGTCGAGTGCGCTCATGAAGCTGGCGGAAACGGACTTTGCAGTAAAGACGGGAAGGGCGCAGCAGCGGACCGGACTGGAATGTGCGCTCATAGAGGCATTTGGATTTGGTAATGGCGTCAAAGTAAAACAGCAGCAATAGGGCAGAGGGGCTGATTTTTTTGCATTCGTCCATTCCACCTGATTGCATCTCTGATAACAAACACAAAAAGCCGCACGTTTGATGCGGCTTTATTCATCTCTTATGATTGATAAGAAACGGTTTCAGATGGTATTGAGCTTTTTCGCCAATTGGGCTTTTTTGCGGTTAGCGGCGTTCCTGTGGATGGTGCCTTTGGAAGCGGCCTTGTCCACTTCGCCCGAAGCTGCCCGCATCAACGCCTCCGCAGCGGCCTTATCGCCCGCGGTTACAGCGGCATCATATTTTTTCACGGCCGTTTTTACTTTGGTCTTGGCGATGCGGTTGCGGAGATTTTTCTTCTCTGAAACCTTGACCCTTTTTATCGCGGATTTGATATTCGGCAAATCTTTCACCCCTATTTATTATCAGCAAGCGCTATTTTAACATATCGTCTGTGCCATTGCAAGAAAGGTTTACCTCTCATGCGAAGTTTATTTTCGAATAAGGGCTGCGGCTTTGTCAAACATATATTCCAAAAGGGAAAGGAAGATTGCAATCATGAGAGTATTTACCGACCTTGCGATGGAGGCACGCGAAGCTGCGGGAGAGATAAAAGGCGTCGAATTTTACAAGGAGCAGCCGATAGAGGGCATCACCCTGACGCGCGTCAAAGTCGTCAGCGAAGAGGGAGCAAGGGACATAGGCAAGCCCATCGGCAACTATATAACCATCGAAGCGCCACAGCTCCGCAGCGGCGACCCCGAACTCCGGGAGCACGTAGCGCAGGCGCTCGCAGCGGAAATCAAGAAGATGCTGCCCGAGGGGAGCGGGCCGGTACTGGTGGTGGGGCTGGGAAATTGGAGGATCACTCCTGATTCGCTGGGCCCCAAAGCGGTGGAGCAGACCTTTGTAACAAGGCACATGCTCCAATTCATTCCCGATAAGGTGGATAAAAGGATACGCCCTGTGTGCGCCATGGCGCCGGGAGTGCTTGGGATCACGGGGATCGAATCGGGAGAAGTAGTAAGAGGCATAGTCCAAAGCATCCAGCCCAAAGCGGTGATAGCCATTGACTCGCTGGCTTCGATGAAAACTGAACGGCTGGCTACATCCATGCAGATCGCGGATACAGGCATCGCCCCGGGAGGCGGGATAGGCAACAAACGGCCGGGGCTGAATAGGGAAAACCTCGGCATACCGGTCATCGCGATGGGAGTCCCGCTCGTAGTCTACGCAGCGCAGATCGTTGCAGACGCCATCGAAGCGGCCGTTTCAGGCGGCGCAGTCGGGCCTCAAACCTTGGCTCTTGACCGGGTGCAAAGGGCTGCACAGGACAGGATGGGAGACATGGTGGTGACGCCCAAAGAAATAGACGAGCTTGTAGAGGACGCTTCCAAAATGGTGGCGGATGCGCTCAACCTCGCGCTGCATGAAGGTATGGGACTTGAAGAAGTCAGAAGATATATGGACTAAAAATATGAAGACATACTCTCTTTTCCCTGTGAATAGCTTGTTATGAAAGGGAGAAGTGAAAAAACATGCTAAGCACGGGGAACAAGATCGCAAGATTCCTGCTCGGCCTTCTGGCGATCTTGATAGCTTCTGTGCTCCTTGCACTCGGGCTCTTCCTCCTGGTTTCGGGAGGCAACTGTTCGCCCGGTTCAGCTTTCTTCAATGAGAGCCTGCCTGCTTCGGGGGAGATAAATGGATCGGGAAACGATGCCGCGGGCGGACGGGGGCTGATACAGCCCGAAAACATCGTATCGCTGGCGCTGCCGGCGATATTTGGCATAGCGCCCGATGTCAACAGTTCGCAGGCCGAAGATGGAACGCAGCAAGCTGTAAACGTCCAGGAAGATGTGCCCGTACCCATCAAGATAGAGATCGAAAAGCTGAGCAGTGAGGTAGCTCAGGCGGTAGCGCCTATCCAGCCGACAGGCGAAGGCCCGCTGGTGCTCATCTACCATTCCCACACCCATGAAGCGTACAGGCAGGAAGGGGATTATACCTATGTGGAAGTGGGCAGCTGGCGGACAGGGGAGCAGGATAAAAGCGTGGTCGCGGTGGGAGAACTTTTGGCGCAGGAATTGAGCCAGAAATACGGCATCCCCGTGCTGCATGATACGACAGACCATGAAAGAAACGACTACAACAATTCCTACCCCCAGTCGCTCAAGACCATTCAAAAAGATATGATGCAATACCCCGGCATAAAGGTCTTGATTGATCTGCACAGAGACGCCTACACAGGCGAGAGCGGCAAAAACGACTTTGTAATGGTTAACGGGAACAAAGCAGCAAAGGTGATGTTCGTAGTGGGCACCGGCGAAGGAAAAACGGGAAATGGATTTGACATCAAACCCGACTGGAAGGAAAACTACAAATTTGCAAGCGCGGTGACCGAGGAACTGAAAAAGAGCGTGCCGGATCTTATCAAGCCGATCAGGGTTAAGACTGGAAGATACAATATGCATATGTCAAAGCGGACGCTGGTGGTCGAAGTAGGGCACAATATGAACACCCTTGAAGAAGCAAAAAACGCGATACCCTGCCTCGCAGAAGCCATCGCCTCGGTGATGCTGGAGGGCAGCATCACTTGACACTCCCATAAGGCAGAATGATATAATATCAGTATGGCGGGACAACCAACCGCCGTATTTTATAAGCGGGGGAAATCAAAAAACAGATGGGGAAAGAAGAAAAACCCATTGGCATTTTCGACTCGGGCGCAGGCGGGATCAGCTTACTGCGCCGCGCCGCCATCGAACTGCCTAATGAAGATTTCATCTATTTCGGAGACAGCGGGAATGCACCGTACGGCACCCGCACAGTAGAAGAGATCCGTATGCTGGCGCTCGGCTGCGCAAAACGCCTGCTGGCTGAGGGAGTCAAGCTCATAGTCGTAGCGTGCAACACCGCCTCAAGCGCGGCTGTTACGGAGATACGCGCAAATATATCTATCCCCATCGTAGCGATGGAGCCCGCCTTGAAACCCGCTATGTCCCTTCTTGACAAGGGCGGCGTCATCGTGATGGCAACGCCTGCGACTCTGAAGCAAAAGATGTTTTTGGACATGGTGGCGGAGATAGGCGATGGAGACAGGGTGATAAAACTGCCCTGCCCCGAGCTGGTGGAGCTCATCGAAGGGGGACAGACCAACGCGGATCTGGCAGTGGCAGCCGTAGAACGCACTTTCAAACCATATCGGGGGCGGGATATAGACGCCATAGTGCTCGGATGCACGCACTTCCTTTTTGCTAAAAAAGCCATCGGTGAAGCTGCCGGGCATCTGCTTACAGGCAAACGCCTGCTGGTGGATGGGCATGAAGGCACCCTTATGCAGCTAAAAAAAGTCCTTGCAAGAGAAAATCTGCAAAACCCGAAAAAGGAAACGGGAAAGATCCGCTTCCTCACCTCATCCAGGGCCGAGGGGACGCTGGCGCTCTACCGGCGGCTATTTAAATTCGGTGAATAAGCCGCCTATGCAATGTACAATTTACAATTCAGGAAATGCTACGTAGCGAGTGCTCCGAAACAATGACAGAAGAGTTAAAATACCCACCCCTGACCCCTCCCGTTATCAATCAGAGAGATAGTATAAGGTTTATGAGAACGGGAGGGGGAATTTTACCTTTTGGGGGCTGCGGGTATTTGGGAAAGGGGCTACGCCCCCCTTCCCAAACCCACCCCCCGACTTACCCACACCTAGTGCTGCGCACGGCCGGCGGGGCGCTTCTTTTCATCTCGAAACTGCTTCATACTGACATTTGACGCGCATGTCGCCAAATGTCTTCTGCTTTATAATCCCGTATTGGCAAGGGGCGGATTGCTGCGCCGCATTATTCTCACTGAGCACATCACACATATGTATGCTCTTGCACATGCCCAGTTTGTCAACAGCTCTGAAGGTAAAGTTGTCATTTTTTTATACATCAAACTGCAATGGTGAAAAAGCGCGAAATATGGCGCATTTTGAAACAGGGTGATTTTTTATCCTGCTATATCAGCTAAACGATGAAAATCGGCAGAATCACCGAAATTATACTGCTTATGATATACAGGGGGATATGGTATGATGAACCCAGAACACCGTATACTATATATAGTGCTCATCCGATTTGCGCCATACAATATATACACATGCATATGAATAACGGGGGTGCTATAGAAGTGGGATTCAGCGAAAATGCGATACGGGTGCTCGAAAAAAGGTATTTGGCTAAAGATGAGAACGGAAATCTCATAGAAGGCGTCGAAGACCTGTTCAGGCGTGTTGCAAAGCATATCGCCCAGCCCGATAAAAAATATGATGCCGGAGCAGATACCGCTGCTCTGGAAGAACAATTTTACGAGGCCATGACCAGCCAGAAATTCATGCCCAATTCGCCTACGCTGATGAACGCGGGAAGGCCTTTGGGACAGCTCTCAGCATGCTTCGTGCTGCCGGTTGAAGATAATATGGAAGGCATCTTTAATGCGCTGAAAAACGCCGCACTGATCCACAAGAGCGGTGGCGGGACGGGGTTTTCGTTTTCCCGCCTGAGGCCCAAAGGCGCGTCCGTCTGCTCTACGGGCGGCGTAGCCAGCGGCCCTGTCAGCTTCATGAAGGTATTCAACGCGGCGACCGAAGCCGTTAAGCAGGGAGGCACCCGGCGCGGCGCCAATATGGGAATACTCAGGGTGGATCACCCGGATATCCTGGAATTCATCCAGTGCAAGCAGGATAATGCCGACATCACAAACTTCAATATCAGTGTAGGGCTGACAGAAGCCTTCATGAGCGCAGTTGAAAAAAACGGCGAATATGAACTGATAGACCCCCATACAAAAAAAGTCGTGAAGATGCAGAACGCCCGTGAAGTTTACGACCTGATCATCGAAATGGCCTGGATAAACGGAGAGCCAGGGATAATTTATTTGGACAGGTTGAACAAGGACAACGTCGTTCCTTCCTTGGGAGAGATAGAAAGCACCAACCCCTGCGGGGAGCAGCCGCTGCTGCCCTTTGAAAGCTGCAACCTCGGCTCTATCAACCTTGACCGGATGGTGGCATTCAAAAACGGGAAACATGAGCTGGACTATCAGGAACTGGGAAGGACTGTAGACCTTGCGGTGCATTTCCTGGACAACGTGATCGATGTGAATGTTTATCCGCTGCCTGAAATCGAGGAAATGACGAAAAAGACCAGGAAAATAGGGCTGGGCGTTATGGGGTTTGCGGACATGCTCTTCAAGCTGGGCATTCCCTACAATTCCGAAGCGGGCACCAACATGGCTGAAAAGGTGATGGCCTTCATACAAAAGCGTTCGCACGCGGCTTCTGCGGAACTGGCTAAAGCGCGCGGGCCGTTTCCCTTTTACCCGGAAAGCACGCTAAAGGACAGCGGCACCCCTATTCGCAACGCCACCACTACGACCATCGCGCCAACTGGAACCATCTCTATCATCTGTGGGGCGTCCAGCGGTATAGAGCCGCTTTTTGCGATTTCTTTCGTGCGCAACGTCATGGATAATGACCAGCTCACCGAAGTCTACCCGCACTTTGAACAGATGGCAAAAGAAAAGGGCTTCTATTCGCCCGGGCTGATGCGGCGCATCGCGGAGGAGGGCACCCTCGCTCATATCGAAGAGATACCGCAGGATATCCGCAAGGTATATGTATGCGCACATGATATTTCGCCCGAGTACCATATAAAGATGCAGGCGGCATTCCAGAAATACACCGACAACGCCGTGTCCAAGACCGTCAACTTTTCCAGGGAAGCCACGCGGGAGAACGTGCGCGAGGTGTACAACCTGGCGCATCTGCTCGGATGTAAGGGAATCACCATCTACAGAGACGGCAGCCGCGAAGGGCAGGTACTCAACGTGGGCATGCAAAAAGAAGAAAAACCCGCCGCGGGAACGCCCCAGATCAGCGCCGGTCCTCAGAACATCGTACCAAGGCCGCGCCCCGAAATCACCCGCGGGTTTACAGAAAAAGTCGTGATCGGCTGCGGCAACCTCTATATCACGGTCAACTATGATGCTGACGGGATATGCGAAATATTCACAAACCTTGGCAAAGCAGGCGGGTGCCCATCGCAGTCGGAAGCGACCAGCCGGCTGGTATCGCTGGCGCTGCGCTCGGGGATAGATGTCAATACGCTGATATGGCAGCTCAAAGGCATCCGCTGCCACAGCACCGTGCGGCAGAAAAACCTGAAGGTGCTTTCCTGCCCCGATGCCATCGGCAGGGTGATCGAAAAGGTGACCATGCTGAACAGGGAGGAAAACGGCAACGGAGAAAACAATAAGCTGGCGGATATAGACATCGCGAATATAAGCTCCGACCCCGAGGGATGCCTTCTCAACTGCTCGTTATGCCCGCACAGAGACAACTGCGACCGCCCGTTCCGCAAAAACATGGAGTTATTCGAGGGGCTCAAGCCGATAAACGGCGGCGAGGAGCAGATAGATATTGACGCGCTGCTCTCCATAAACGGAGGAAAATGCCCCGACTGCGGTAAAGTGCTTGAGCGCGAGAGCGGATGCGTAGTGTGCAGAGCGTGCGGCTATTCAAAATGCGGGTGATCGCATATAATGAATGACACGGGCAAAGGCGGCATCCCGGGTGCTGAATACACCTGAAATGCTGTCTTTTTGATATGTTTTGGGAACTTTTTTTGAGCTTATTCGTCAAAGCTAACAGGACGGGTCTATCCATATCATATCACAGGAGGTGAGGACGCGATGGATTGCAAAGTATACATGGATATGATGAGCGAAGCCCTTGACGGCCAGGCAGACAAAGAGAGCATGGAGCGCTTCGAAAATCATCTATCAAAGTGCGAAAAATGCCGCCGGATCTTTAGGCGGATGGCGTCCTTGCGTGCCGGTATGATGAAGATGGGCAACGTAGAACCCCCCGAGCCGTTCGGGAAGGGCTGGAGGGCGAAACTGCAAACCGAAAGACAGGCAAAACCCGGAGCACATGTTACCCGCTGGGTGAGCATCGCTGCAGGCGCAGTAGCCGCTGTGGTGCTGATGCTCATCGGTGTGCAGATGCTGTGGCTGGGCGGAGAAAGCCCATTCAGGCAGGCAGCAGATACATCTTCCGGAATCATGCAGCTGGGAGAAGGTTTTGACGAAAAATCCGCTGCAACAGAGGCCCCGCCACTTGGTGCTGCTCCTACGCCGAAGCCATTAATGGATGATACAGGTTTTATGAGCATCATGAGCTCATCTGTAAACCCGGTCATCGAGATTGCGGGGAAGGAAAACGCATGTCCGCAGCTGCTCGATATGCTCGAGGAAAAGGGGATAGAACCGGAAGTGGAAAACATGGAAGGAAACGTGCTGGTCAGCTTTACTCTTCCCAAGGACATGTACCGGGAATTCTCGGAGTGGCTGGAAGCGGAAGGGGCTACTGCTCCCGGATTTACCGGAGAAAGCACGAAAGTGCAGATATTGTTCAAATAAGCTTATAAAAAGCGCGGAGTGCCCGCGCTTTTTTGCTTTTTGAAACTTACCTCATTTCAAAACGTCTAATAAGAGAAAAAGAATTTTTAGGAGGCATCCGACATGAAGAAGGTAATACTCATAATCCTGGCCGCTGTATTGACATTGTCGTTCAGCGCATGCGACATTCTTAAAGAGCCAAACGCATACCTCGTAGCAG
>JAUYED010000053.1 GCA_030691525.1 Bacillota bacterium
AAAAATGTATACGAAAGAAACAGACGACGAAACCATCAAAAAGATGAAGGAAAAGGGATACAGCCAGAATGATTTCGTGGGAGTCAGCGGCATCGAAGCCACTATGGAAGAAGAGCTTTCTGGCGCCATCGGTACCCGCCAGGGCAAGCGCGTCGTAGAAGTGAACCAGAAGGGCAAAATCATGCGGGAACTTGAAACGAGCTTGCCTACCCCGGGAAATAACGTAGTGCTATCCATAGATCTTCCGCTGCAAAAAGTGCTGGAAACAGCGCTGAAGAATAATATCCAGGAGATAAGGAACCGGCAAGAGGAAGCTATGGCAAAAACCCCTAGTGTTTATGCCAAAAAGGTGGCAGATAGAGGCGGAACCCCCATCCAGATGGCGACCCAGGGCGCCGCCATCGTCATGGACGTCAATACAGGCGAAATTTTAGCCCTGGCCAGCTACCCCTCATTCGACCCGAATATTTTCACGGGCGGCATCAGCACCGAGGATTATAAGGCGCTGACCGAAGATAAAAGCTACCCGCTATTCAATAAGGCCGTATCCAGCAGGGCTGCGCCGGGATCGGCATTCAAAATGGTTACAGGATTGGCCGGGCTGATGGAAGGCAAAATGACTGTAAGCAAAACGATCAACGACGAAAGCCCGTTCACTACGGGCATGATCACCGGACTTGCACGTGCACCCAAATGCTGGATATGGCCGCACTGCGAGGAACACCAGAACGAAAACATCGAAAAGGCGCTGAAAGACAGCTGCAACTACTACTTTTTCACGGTGGCCTATGAGCTGGGAATAAACTTGCTGGACAAGTGGGCGGATAAATTCGGCCTTACCTCCAAGACGGGGATAGAGCTGCCCGGGGAGGTCAAAGGCATCATCGGCAGCCAAAAAATGCTCTATGACAATACCAAGCCCGTTAGCGAGCAGGCGACCTCTATTCCCACGCTGGTGCGCCGCCTGCTCATACGTACGCTGAAAGAGTATTTTAAAGAGTATTGGAAGACCACGGCGGAAGAAGCCGCCTGCGACGTTGCGGCAGATGAACTGCTCAAGCTGGCAGGGACGGAAGAGGAACACGGCCCCAACATCCGCAGGATAATCAACGAGCAGCTGCACATCCCCCAGACCACCACCGGCTACAAACGATGGGACCAGAAGATAGACTCCATCCTCTATGAACTGCAATGGAACTCGACAAGGACGGTCGTTACCGGCGTCGGGCAGGGCATAACTCTGGTTACGCCTATCGAGATGGTGAGATACGTCGCTGCGCTGGTAAACGGCGGGAACGTGCTGGAACCGCACCTGGTCAAGCGCGTGGTGGACCACGAAGGCCGGCCGGTATCTGAAAAGACGACCAAGGTGGTAAGCACTCTGGATGCCCCCAGCGGGTATATCAAGCCGATCCTCCAGGGGATGCAAGATGTGGTCAGCCCCGAAGACCGGGGCACAGCATACAAATATTTTACGAATTATAAGTATAGGTATATGATCGGCGCCAAAACAGGAACTGCACAAGTATCCAAAATTGATATAGAGAACACGTCGTGGTTCGTGGCCTTTGCCCCATTTGACAGGCCCGAGATCGCGATGGTGGTATACATCCCCAACGGTTATTCAGGCGGACTCTCATCGCTGACTGCCAAAGATGTAATAGAATATTATTTGGACAATAAGCTCAAAATCGCTAACGACGATACGCCTACCGTCGGCAAGCTGACGGAGTAAGCAGCATCAGAAGGGGTGCAAAAAGGAAAAATGGACAAGCGTATGGTTTCACTGAAAAAGACAAAGGATGGAGTAGAAATCTTCCTCGACCCGAGGCAGGTCTATGAAGCGCTCCGCGAGGAAGCGCTGGAGGTATTCGAGGAGAATGAAAAAACGCTGAACGGCGAGGTCAAACTGCTCTTCACGGGAAAAGTACTCAACCCTGCGCAGAAGCGCGAGATGAAGAGCATACTCTTTGACGATTATGGGATCTTCGTGGTGGAATTTGCGGACCAGCTTCCCACGGCGCCGGCTGCTTCTCCGGAAAAGCCCCAGCCCGGCCGCGAGCCCGGACCCAAAGCAGAGCCCATCATGCAGGAACGCGCCAAAGAGCGTATGGACAGGAAAAAAAAGAAAAACGACTTTTTGGATGAACGAATGGAGACAGAGGAAGAACACTATCTTGATGAGAATAACGATGCGGTTATGGACAAAAAAAAGAGCTCCAAGCGGTTCCAGGCCGATGAAGAAACAGGCTTTGCCGACTTTGAGACTGTACAGGAACCGTATATGGGGAATAAACCCGAAAAGTTCGTTTTCAATGAAAAGGCCAGACAAGAGGAACCGGAAAAACGCATTTTTGACCAGACGGCAAAGGTCTCTACATTTAATAAGAATACATTAAGCCCTGACGAGATGATATTCTCCATAGACAAAGGCAGCTCGCTTTTCATCCACGGCGCGCTAAAAAACGGCCAGAGGATACAGTACAATGGGGACGTGGTGGTTCTGGGGGATATTGAAGCCGAAAGCGAAATCATTGCCGGAGGCAACATCGCAGTGCTGGGTTCAGCTCTTGGGAAACTGCACGCGGGCTCAAACGGAAACAAGGATGCCGTAGTCGCCGCGCTCCTTCTCAATCCGGCGGAGCTTACCATCGCGGGCAACGGCGCATACTTTCCCGGAAACACGCCCAGAAACAAAGCGCTGAAGACGTACTGGAACGGAAAAACGCTGGTCATCGAGCCTCTATAAAATGTTGTGTGGGGGGCTGACCGTGACAATTTACAATGTACTATTTAGGAATGCTCCGAAGCGTTGACAGTCGCGGGGTGTTGGAGCAGTTAAAAAAAACATCAGAGAGGCAGATTGCCGCGATGCTGATGCTCCTAAGCAGTGACGGAAGAGAGGAAATGTAAGGATGGGGAGCAGCTCCATTCTTAAAATCGGAGGCACAATGAGAAGAAGGGAAAAGGGGTTTCAATCGGGTTATAAAAGCCGCGCAAAGCACATCAAGCCCACTGTATGGCGCAGGAGATGGAACATTTTCGGCTTCCTCAAAGGGCTGAAAATGATAGATAGGGACATGCTGAAGAATCTGGACTGGATGACGCTGGGCCTGGTGGTGTTTCTTCTGCTCAGCAGTTTAGTCGCCATCATCATTGCCACTGCCAATCCCTATACCGGTGAGGAGGGCTTGGGCCAGATCGCCAGCCAATTTGATCTTACCTACGTGCTAAAGCAGTCCCTGTGGATCATCGTAGGCGGCGTTGCGCTTTTCCTGATGCTCATGATGGACTATATTGCCCTAAGGAGCTATGCTACTATCATCTACTGGGTCATGGTCGGGGTACTGGCCTCACTGTTTGTCCTTGCTACAGCGACGCGTGGCACCCTGAGCTGGTTCAAATTCGGGGAGGTCGGCTTCCAGCCCTCAGAGATTGCCAAAATCGCCATCATCATCATGCTTTCCAAAATCATCACGGATATCAAAGACAGATACGGGCGGCTGGAGAGATGGCGCGACTTCGGGAAAATCATGCTCTACTTTGCCATCCCCTTCGGCTTGATCGCAGCGCAGCCCGATTTTGGAACGGCAATGGTTTACCTCGTAGTACTTATAGGCATCCTTTTCATGGCTAAGGCCAGTTGGAAGTATTTCGCTACACTATTTGCTGCTCTCGGCACTCTGGCACCCATAGCCTGGTTCTTCATTTTAGACAAAGACCAAAAAGGCAGGATACTCTCATTTCTTGATCTTTCGTTTGACCCCAGCGGCGCAGGATATAACGTATTGCAGTCCAAGCTCGCCATCGGCTCGGGGCAGCTGACGGGGAAGGGCTTCCAACCGGCGATGAGCCAGCTGGGCTATATCCCTGAAAGGTATACGGACTTCATCTTTGCTGTGATCGCTGAATCCTTCGGTTTTATCGGCGCGGCACTTATCATCACTGTATTTGCGCTCCTGATCTTCCGGCTCTTCAAGCTGGCGCAGCAGGTACACGACGGCTTCGGCTCGCTGATAATCATCGGCATCCTTGCCATGATGGCGTTCCATGTTTTTGAGAATATCGCCATGACGATGGGAATCATGCCGATAACGGGCATCCCGCTTCCATTTGTCAGCTACGGCGGATCCAGCATGCTGACCAATATGCTCGCGATAGGGATCGTGCTGAACATCTCTATGCGGAACCGACGAAGGACGGGCTTGGGGATCACAAGATT
>JAUYED010000061.1 GCA_030691525.1 Bacillota bacterium
GTTGTCAAGAAAGAGCTGGGTGATAAAAAAATCCGCCCCGCTGTCCGCTTTCTTTTTCATGAATATCAAATCTTCTTCAAGCGAATCCTTTTCCACATGCCCTTCGCAGTATGCCGCGGCGCCCACGCAGAACCCGCCGATGGATTTAATATGGGTTATCAGGTCTGATGCATAGAGATAATCGCTGAATGCGCTATCGCAATCCCAGCCCTTTGGCTTATCTCCCCTGAGCGCGAGGATATTTTCTACGCCGATGTTTTTGAGGGAAGGAAGTATTTTTTCGATCTGCTGGCGCGTCATGCACACGCATGTCAGGTGAGCCAGGGCCTCAAGCCCCATCCTGTGTTTGATGATTTCGGCTATCTCGAGTGTCCTTGCCTGGTTTGAACCTCCAGCGCCGAATGTGACACTGATAAAATCGGGGGAAAGCCCCGAAAGATGCTCAAGCGTATCCACTACAACGTCTGCAGGGGCGTCGTACTTTGGCGGAAAAACTTCAAAAGAGAGCACCGGCCGTTTTTGGCTGTAAAGCGAAACGATCTTCATTTGGTTGGCCTCCATATCCTATGGCATGAAAATCTATAAATTTTTAAATAATTATACCATATTAAAGACGATGCGTAATTTAAAATATAAAAGAAAACCTGAGAAAATAGCGTTTTTGAATATTGTTATTTTGTTAAAATGTTGCAGGATACGAGATTCTGATATATCATTATTTTTGACAGTAAGGTTTGGCTTACCCTAAGGCAGGTAGCAATGAAAAAAGTCATTTATTATAAAAACCTTCAGGTCAAGCCCGATGAACGGCTTATCATGACGCGGCTGGGGTATCGGAGCGGTACGGCAGCGGATGAAGGGCTGAGGCAGAAAATCGCCGGGGATATAGCACGGGCAGTGGCGCTGTGCAGAGTCAAAGGCGCCTTCCTGCGTGCACCTGTGCGTGTTGAGGACGGCCGCGTTGTCATTATGGATGAATATGAGCTGCCCGGGCGTTCCCTTGCCGGCTTTCTTGCCGGATGCCATGAGTGCGTCCTGATGGCTTCTACCGCAGGGAGAGAGATCACCCGAAGGATCGAAGCGGAAATGGCACAGGGCAACGCCTCGCGTGCGGTGGTGATGGATGCCACGGCTTCGGAGATGGCGGACGGAGGGCTGGATGTCATCATGAAGATACAGAACGGGCTGCTCATCAAAGAGGGACGGCGGCTCACGAAAAGGAGATACAGCCCCGGATACGGCGATATGCCCATAGAATGCCAAAAGATCATCTTCCATCTGCTTCAGCTTCAAGACCTTGAGATGGGGATGACTGAAGCAGGTATGCTCGTACCTGAAAAAAGCGTGATCGCTATTGCGGGTATCACCCTATAGGAGATGAAAAAGTGCGAAGAGAAGATCTGATCAAAAGTATCAACGAAGGCATCTTTATTTTGGATGGAGCTACGGGCACCAACCTGCAAAGCAGGGGGATGCCGGCAGGAGCCTGCCCCGAAAAATGGGCGCTCGAAAACCCGGATGCACTGATATCGCTTCAGAGAGAATACCTGAGCGCAGGCGCAAATGCGGTCTATACCTTCACGCTGGGCGCAAACTGTTTCAAGCTGAGGCACTACGGGCTTTCCAAAAATGCTTCAAAGATCAACGAGGGTCTGGCACGGCTGAGCCGGCAGACAGCCGGTAAAGCGTATGTCGGTGGCTGCATCGGGCCGCTTGGCGAATTCATCCAGCCCAACGGGCATGTTCCCTTCAATGAAGCATATGCTGCATTCTTTGAACAGGCGGCGGCGCTGGCACGGGGAGGAGCGGACTTTATCATCATCGAGACTATTTCTGACCTGCAGGAAGCCAGAGCAGCCATCCTTGCCGCCAAGGACGCATGTAAACTGCCTGTTTTTGTCTGCCTGACATTTGACCAGAGCGGCCGGACGCTGACGGGGACGGACGCGGTGACCGCCATCAACGTCATACAGTCGCTGGGGGTGGATGCTGCAGGGTGTAACTGTTCTACAGGACCTAAAGAAATGGTCGCTATCATTGAAGCCATGAAGTCCTGCGCAAGGATACCCATCATCGCAAAACCAAATGCAGGGCTCCCCAAGCTTATCGGGGATAAGACAGTCTTTGAGATGGGAGCAGAGGAATTCGCCCTGGCTTCAAAGGCACTTGCAGAAGCCGGCGCATGTCTGCTGGGAGGGTGCTGCGGTACCCAGCCGGCTCATATCAGAGCCATTGCCAATCAATTGAAAAAGGTCAAAAAGGAAAGAAACCCGATAAAGACGCACGACTTAGCGTTGTCTTCATACCAAAGTACAGTATCCATAGGTAAAAACCAGCCCATAGCTATCATCGGCGAGAGGATCAACCCCACCGGCAAACCCGCGCTGCAGCAGGCGCTTCACAGAGAACAACTTGAAGAAGTGCTCGCACTGGCTGCCGAGCAGCAACAGGCGGGAGCGGATATACTGGATGTAAATGTAGGGATGCACGGCATTGATGAGCCCCGGCTTCTGGAAAAGTGTGCGCTGGTGCTGTCTCAGCAGCCGCTGCCACTCTGCATTGACTCTGCAAACCCCGAGGCCATAGAAAGAGCGCTGAGAATCTATCCGGGAAGAGCGCTGATCAACTCCATTCCCGTAAAAGAAAGCGTGATGGACCAGCTGTTTCCGGCGGCAAAAAAATACGGCGCCGCCTTCATTCTGCTGCCTCTTGACGAAAACGGCGTTCCGCAAACAGCTGCTGAGAGGATCGAACTGATCAATAAAGGACTTGAGAAGGCCTACGCTGCCGGTTTTACCAATAAAGACATCCTTGTTGACGGGCTGACGATGGCGGTATCGGTGGATAAAAACGCGGTGGATGAAACGCTGAAAGTAGTCAGCTGGTGCACTAAAAACGGCCTTCACACCGTGCTGGGTGTTTCCAACGTTTCTTTTGGATTGCCGCACAGGGATCACATCAACGCGGCGTTCCTGGTGCAAGCTGCCGCACGCGGGCTATGTGCAGCCATAGTCAACCCGCAGTCCAAGCCAGTCATGGACCAAAAAGCCGCAGCGGAAACGCTATGCGGCAGGGACGAAGCGGCAAAAAGATATATTGCACGGTTCAGCCGGACGGGTAAAGCCGAAAGCGATAAGGATGAAGCGAAGGAGCCCTCGCTCTACGAAGCAGTACTCAAAGGCCAGAGCAAGGCAGCAAGAGAGGCGGCTCATAAGGCACTGGCAGAGGGGGAAAATGCAAGGGACCTGATCGAGAAAATGATCATCCCTGCGCTGAATGAAGTAGGAAGGCGCTTTGAAAACAAGGAATATTTCCTTCCCCAGCTGATGCTCAGCGCCGAATCCGCAAAGGAGGCATTCTCGCTCATCTCTCCGCACCTGAAAGCAGGCGAAGGGAACCAGCGCTGTACCATCATCCTTGCCACCGTCAAGGGAGACATACACGATATCGGGAAGAATATCGTTGCACTTATGCTAAAAAACCACGGCTTTGACGTAGTTGACCTCGGGAAAGACGTGCCAGCCGAGGAGATAATACAAAAAGCAAAGGAAAAACGCGCAAAGATCATTGGATTATCCGCACTGATAACAACGACCATGCCGCAGATGAAACTGGTGGCAGAAATGATCCGGGAGCAGCATTTGATATTCAGGTTAATGATAGGGGGAGCGGTGGTCACGAAGGACTATGCAGACGAGATCGGAGCGGATGCGTACGCCAAGGACGCTTCCGAAGCAGTGGGGAAAGCAAAGCAGCTTGAAATCCTGCCCTGATCGAATACGGGTGATAAATTGAGAAAGATACTGATTACAGGGTCCAAAGGGCAGCTGGGGCGGGCACTGGAAAAAGCGCTCGGGGAAGAATACCGGCTGTACCTATATGATATCGAAGAACTGGATATCGCAGACGAATGTGCCACGATGGAAGCCGTAGGGAAAATAAAGCCCGGCTGCGTCATCAACTGCGCCGCCTATACCCGCGTGGATGATTGCGAAAGCCATTCAGGCCTGGCAAAAAGGATCAATGCTGAAGGTGCAGGGAACGTCTCAAAGGCCGCGGCGGCCATCGGCGCCGAGGTATTCCAGATCTCCACCGATTACGTATTTGACGGCGAAGGTATGAAGGGGAAGGACGGGAGCATACGCCCTTATACCGAAAAGGACAAGCCAGGCCCCGTCAGCGTCTACGGCAGGACGAAACTCGAAGGCGAGATGCTTTCTGCCTCCGAAAACCCGAGACACTGCATCATCCGCACCGCGTGGCTTTATGGCGAAGGCCACAACTTCGTACGCACCATGCTGCGCCTTGGCAAAACAGGGGGCACCGTGCGCGTGGTAGACGACCAGACAGGATGCCCTACCAGCGCGGATGAGCTTGCCCGCGCTATAAAGCGGATGATTTTTACCCGAAGATACGGGATATACCACGCCGTATGCGGGGGAATGTGCACGTGGTACGCTTTTGCGAAAAAAATATTCGAACTTACGGGGATACCCGTCAACCTTGTTTCCATCGCATCTTCGGACTACCCCACGCCGGCAAAGCGCCCGAAATACTCGGTGCTGGATACCACAGCCCTGGAAAGGGATTTCGGTTACCGGCTTGCGAAATGGGAAGACGCGCTTGCTGAATATATCAGGAACGGGAGCGGAATACTTTGAAAACATGCCTTGTAACAGGCGGAGCGGGATTCATCGGCTCCAATTTCATCCGGTACACGCTGAAAAAGCATAAGGATATCCAGATAATCAACCTGGATCGTTTAACGTACGCGGGCAACCTCGAAAACCTTAAAGAAATTGAAAACGACTTGTGCTATACATTTATCAGAGCTGACATCTGCGACCGGGAAGCCGTCTGCCGCCTTTTTGATGCGCATGACATTGACACTGTGGTGCATTTTGCTGCCGAGAGCCACGTGGACAGGAGCATTTCTGACCCCTGTGAATTTATCCGTACTAACGTGCTGGGTACGGCAGCGCTCCTTGACGCGGCGAGAAGGGCATGGGAGAAGAACGGCAGATATAAACCAGGCAAGCTTTTCCTGCACGTGAGCACTGACGAAGTCTACGGCTCTTTGGGAGAGACGGGGTACTTCACCGAGGAAACGCCGCTGGCGCCAAGAAGCCCTTACTCTGCGAGCAAGGCCGCCTCGGATATGATGGCGCTGGCGTATTTCCATACGTATGGCTTCCCTGTGCTTATCACGCGCTGTTCCAATAATTACGGGCCATACCAGTTTCCCGAAAAACTCATCCCGCTGATGATCAACAATATGCTGGAGGGAAGACCCTTGCCCGTTTACGGGGACGGGAAAAATATACGCGACTGGCTTTATGTGGAGGACCATTGCCTGGCGATCGATCTGGCCATTCAAAATGGCAGGATAGGGCAGGTCTATAATATCGGAGGCCATAACGAGAAACAGAACATCGAAATTGTCAGATTAATCATCGCTGCTCTGAGGGACCTGCTGCCATCAAGGGACAAAAGAAGGGAACACGTAGACGATTCCCTGATCCGGTTCGTCGAAGACCGGAAAGGACACGATAGAAGGTACGCTATAGACTCCTCAAAGACCATGAGAGAGCTTGGCTGGGTCCCTGAGACGGGCTTCGAAGAGGGGATACGCTATACGATCCAATGGTATCTTGGGAATGACGAATGGCTGAAACACGTAACAAGCGGGGAATACACATCCTATTATCAAAAAATGTATGGGAAAAGGGGAAACGCCAAATGAAGGGGATCATTCTTGCAGGGGGGTCGGGCACACGGCTGTATCCAGCGACCAAATCCGTTTCAAAACAGATGCTGCCTGTCTATGACAAGCCGATGGTCTATTACCCGCTATCCACGCTGATGCTGGCTGGCGTCCGGGAGGTACTCGTGATATCAACGAGAAGGGACATCCCGGGCTTTAAGGAACTTCTGGGAGGCGGAGAGCAATACGGGATGAGCTTCCTCTACGCCGTACAGGAGGAACCCAAAGGCATTGCGGAGGCCCTGCTTATCGGCGAGGATTTCATCTGCGAGGAAAGCGTAGTGCTGATACTGGGAGACAACGTCTTTTACGGGCGCGGATTGACGGGGCTGCTGGAAAATGCGGCTTCAAGGAAAAACGATGCTACCATCTTCGGCTACAAGGTAAAAAACCCGGGGGATTTCGGCGTGGTGGAAGTGGACAGCAGCGGGAATGCACTTTCCATCGAAGAGAAGCCCTCTTCTCCAAAGTCTGATTATGCCGTTCCCGGGCTCTACTTCTACCCGCCTGACGTTTGCAGCATAACAAAAGAAATACAGCCCTCTTCACGCGGGGAATTGGAGATCACCAGCGTAAACCATGCCTACCTGAAGCAAAGGCGGCTGAAAGTGGAGCTGATGGGGCGCGGCATGGCCTGGCTGGACACCGGCACACATGAGGGGCTGCTCAAGGCGAGCAACTTCGTGGCGACGGTGCAGGAAATGCAGGGCATGTTCGTGGCATGCATCGAGGAGATAGCATTCCACAAAGGGTATATCGATGAAGAACAGCTGATGAAGCTGGCGCACCCACTGATGAAGACAGAATACGGAAAATACCTCCGGTCTATGGCGGAAAGCAAAAGGAAGGGCTAAAAAAATGGGCCATTTCAGCATCATAAAAGGCACGATAAAAGGGCTCTACGTGATCGAGCCAAAGGTTTTCGAGGACGAGCGCGGCTATTTCATGGAGACGTATAGCGTGCGCGATTTTGAATCGCACGGGATAAAGATGGAATTTGTACAGGATAACCAGAGCAAATCCCAAAGGGGCGTACTGCGAGGCCTGCATTTCCAAAAAAACTACCCTCAGGCCAAACTGGTACGGGTGCTGCGGGGCGAGATATTCGACGTGGCAGTGGATGTGCGCAAAAACTCCCCTACATTCGGCAAGTGGCAGGGGGTATACCTTTCGGAATGGAACAGGAAGCAATTCCTTATAAGCGAGGGCTTTGCCCATGGATTCCTGACGCTTTCGGACGAAGCCGAGGTGCTTTACAAATGCAATGAGTATTATCATCCCGAAGACGACGAAGGGGTGATATGGAACGACATCGCCATTGCGATAGACTGGCCGCTGGACAAGGTTAGGGAAGTGATCCTTTCTGAAAAAGACGGCAAGCTCCCTAAACTGAAGGATGCATTGGTTTTCTGATACAAATGTTTGAATTTTTGAGGCGCTTTTATTGAATTTATTGGAAGTCTCTATTAAAATATAGGCATACGAAGACTCTTCATTTTTATCTTTCGCTTTTTTCATATTCGTTTGATCATATAAAGGAGGGTTATCCATGCGCGAATTCGTTATCACTACCGACTCCGACTCTGAAATACCCTATGACTATGCGGAAAAAAACGGCGTTGAAGTTTTTCTCATGCCTTATACATTCAATGAGAAAGAATATCTGTTTGACTGCTTCAAAAACATGGCGCTGGTCAGAGAATTTTTCCAAGGATTGAAAGAGGGAGCGAAGACTACGACATCCGCGAGATCGCCCCATGAAATATATGAATTTTTTAAAGACATTGTCTCCAAAGGCAAGGACGTGATCAATATCGCACTTTCCTCGAAGCTCAGCAACCATTATATCTATGCCTGCATGGCGCGCGATGATATCCTGAAGGAATATCCCGAGGCCAAGGTCGCCGTCATTGACTCCATCAATATCTGCATAGCCCAGGGGATGATGGTTTTTGAGGCCGTAGAAATGAAAAGAGCGGGAAAAACACTTGAGGAAGTCGTAGAGAGAATGGAAAAGCTCAAATCCCTGGTAAATCTGTACTTTACTGTTGACGACTTGAACTTTCTCAAAAGAGGCGGGCGGGTCTCAGGCGCTGCGGCTGCCGTAGGCACTATGCTCGACCTCAAGCCCATTATATACTGCGACAAAGAAGGAAAACTGGTCCCTATTGACAAGGTCAAGGGAAAAAAGAAAGCGATCAAGTATTTCGTAGACCGCATGGCTGAAGACTGCGCAGAAGCTGAAAAAAAGTCTATCTATATCGTGGAAGCGGAATGCGAAGAGGACGCGAAATTGCTGGAGATCATGATCAGGGAACGGTCAAACCCCAGGGAGGTCATAATCCGGCCGATGGGTCCTGTGATCGGCTCCCACACAGGCCCGGGCGCGCTGGGGCTGTGCTTCATCGGCGTGGAGCGCATATAGACGGGATCATAAAAGGCTGACAAATAGAGCGGCCTTTTTTGTTTATAGGAAGTGTTTGTTATGCAGGCGGCGGTGATAAATGATATAATTACCTAAGAACAGCAACCAGCAGATCAAATAAAATTTTGGGGATACTAAAAGATGAGGCTCAACTTTTTCGGAGCAGCCGGAGGCGTTACGGGATCGTGCTATCTGCTGGAGGCAGGCGGCGCCAAGATACTCATAGAATGCGGCATGCTTCAAGGCGTAGACGCCAAACGCGGGCTGCCGGAAGACAGATTTCCCTTCAACCCCGAAGAAATCAACGTTCTGCTTTTGACGCACGCACATATAGACCACAGCGGAAGGATCCCGCTGCTGGTCAAAAAGGGCTTTCGCGGGAAGATCATCTGCACCGATGCGACGGCCGACCTTTGCTCTATCATGCTTCCCGACAGCGGGCATATCCAGGAAGCCGAAGCCGAGTGGGAAAACAGGAAAAGGCAGCGTGCGGGCAGACCTCTCATCAAGCCCCTTTATACATCGAAGGATGCGCTGGATTGCCAGAAGTTTTTCTCGCCTGTGGGGTACCATGAACAAATCGAGATATCCAAAGGGGTCCGGGCGAACTTTGTTGACGCGGGGCACCTTCTGGGATCGGCGTCCATCGAAGTCGTCTGCATTGACGATGGCGGACACATGACCAATATCGTCTTCAGCGGCGACATAGGACGTGCCAACCGTCCTATCCTGAGAGACCCGGAATATATACAGGAAGCGGACTACGTCCTATGTGAATCCACCTATGGGGACAGACTGCACGAAACAAAGGGCCGGCTTATTGACCAGCTGGCGCAGGTTCTTGGCGAAGCGATAGCTAGGCGCGGCAACGTGGTAGTGCCGGCTTTTGCTATCGGCCGGACACAGGAGATACTCTATGACATCAACCGGCTGCTGGAGGAAAAGAGGGTGCCGGGGCTTGAAAAAGTGCCGGTATTCATTGACAGCCCTCTGGCTATCGAGGGCACAGAGGTCTTCATGAGAAACTACCTGAGCTGCTATGACGACGAAGCAGTCAGGATGATACAGGCGGGAGATAACCCGTTTGAATTCCCTACACTGAGAACTGCGCAGACAGTGCAGGAATCCATGGCGATCAACTTTGCACAGGGGACAAACATCATCATCTCGGCAAGCGGGATGTGCGAAGCGGGCAGGATAAGGCACCACCTGAAACACAACCTTTGGCGTGCAGACAGCACTATCCTTTTTGTCGGCTACCAGGCCGAAGGCACGCTGGGAAGGAAACTGCTGGACGGGGAAAAGAAAGTGATGCTCTTTGGCGAGGAAATCGGGGTGCACGCCAGAATAGCCCAAATCGAAGGGTATTCGGGACATGCAGACAGGGATGACCTGATAAAATGGTTGGGGGCATATAAAACACCACCCAAAAAAATATTCATCATCCACGGCGAAGACGCTGTACGGGAAACTTTCCATGCACTTGTCAGGCAGAAATACGGCTATGATTGCGAGATACCGAAGCTGGGCGATGCTTACGAGCTGGTGCTGGGCGAATCAAGATATATTTCCAGCTTGGGCCCTTTTGAAAAGCGCGGGGCGGAAAAGGTGGCGCACACACTGCGCGAGAGCTTTTCAAACCTGTCCATGCTGGTACGCGAAGGTGAATCGCGTCTCGCAGGAGGCGGCAACGGTGAAGCGGAAAATCTGAGCCGGCTGGCTGAGGAGATGGAAGGGCTCTATAATAAATGGCAGGGCGCCTTTAAAGAGGAGGTTCTGCCAAAGAACGATCCTGATAAAAAATGAATATAGGATGGTCATTGGGAAAGAAACAGAAGGGACAGGAGTTTTTTCAGGCAGGCGCAGAACAATAGCACGGGAAATCAGGTTACCTTTTTATCATAGCTTCGATTCAATATATCTATCAATCAACGGAGGTGGCACTTTGAGCTATCAGGCGCTTTACCGGAAATGGCGCCCGAAAAGGTTTTCTGACGTCATCGGGCAGGAGCATATCATAACTATCCTGCAAAACCAGGTGAAATCGGAAAGGATATCGCATGCCTACCTATTTTGCGGAGCGCGCGGGACAGGCAAGACCAGCGTGGCAAAGATCCTTGCACGGGCGGTCAACTGTGAAAATGCGGCGGAGGGCGAACCCTGCAACGCATGCAAAACGTGCATGCAGAATGAAGCGATGGACATCATCGAGATTGATGCCGCAAGCAACAACGGCGTGGACGAGATACGCGACCTTCGCGAAAAGGTGCGGCTGCTGCCTGTTTTGGGGAAATTCAAGGTTTACATCATTGATGAAGTGCACATGCTCAGCGCGGGAGCATTCAACGCGCTCCTCAAGACGCTTGAAGAGCCGCCTGCCCATGTCGTCTTCATCCTTGCAACGACGGAGCCGCATAAGCTGCCTGCAACGGTCCTTTCGCGCTGCCAGAGGTTTGACTTCTGGCGGCTCTCGGTCAAAGATATGGAGGCAAAGCTTAAAGAGGTGGCGCTGGAGGCGGGTGCCGAGATTGATGATGCAGGACTTCATGAGATAGCCCGGGTTGCAGACGGCGGGATGCGCGACGCACTGAGTATCCTTGAGCAATGTGTGTCCCTGTCGGATGGGAGGATCACACAGGAGGACGTGCTTCTGCTCCTTGGCGGCGTGGACAGGGGGGCGCTCTTTACGCTGGCCGGGCACCTGATACATGCACGGACGGCCTCAGCGCTTTTAGCGCTTTCGGATATGCTGGTAAAGGGAAAAGACATTTCTTCCATCACAAAGGATTTGATACTGTATTTCAGGAACCTTCTGGTCTGTGCAAGCTGCCAGGACGCTAAAAGCATACTATTGCTTTCGGATGAAGAATTCGAACGGCTCAAAGAGCAGTCCCTGGAAGCTTCTCCCGAAAAACTGGCGAGATCCATTGACGCGCTATCTATGGCAGAATCGGGGATGCGCGCATCTACGCAGCCGCGCATCATCCTTGAATCGGCGTTGGTGCGCCTGTGCATGGCCCCCAGAGGGGATGAGTACGCCGCACTCTCGGAGAGGATAGCCGCATTGGAAACAACGCGCCCCGACAGGCAGGAACCCATCCAGCCGGCCGCCATTGAGAATGCAGGCGAACAGATTGATAAAACGCAAAAGGTGGAACCCACTGAAAGACAGCTTCCACCGCCTGAAAAACGAAGCAACTTGGAAAAACACGATCCAGCCAAGCAAGACAGCGACGCCAAGGGCTGCTTCAACGCGCTGCTGGATCATTTGATCAAAACGGATAAAGTGCTGTACTACCTGCTCAAGGATGGCACCCCTGTGAAGCTGGAAGGCAGAGTGCTGCAGATTGCGTGCGACGAAAACAGCGGTGTCGTAGCCCAGCTGCTTAGAAGGCCCGAAAGAAGAGAGTCCCTTGCAAAGGCACTCAGCGCGGCAACGGGCAAGGATATAACAGCGGAAATTTTCGTGCAGAAAAAACAACAGGAAAGCGAAAACGAGGATACCGCGCTGATCCAGCAGGCGATAGAGTTTTTTGGCGAAGACAATGTACAAATAAAATAGATCACGAGCAATATTGATCGGAGGATTTTGTATGGCGAGAGGCGGTTTTGGTGATATGCAGCAGATGATGAGGCAGGCGCAAAGGATGCAGCAGGAGATAAAGCGCGTGCAGGCAGAGCTGGAAGAAAGGGAAGTAGATAGCTCTGCAGGCGGCGGCATGGTGAAAGCCGTTGTCACCTGCGGAAAGAAAATCAAAGCCATAGAAATCAATCCTGCGGCTGTTGACCCCGGCGATATAGAAATGCTCCAGGACATGATCGTTGCAGCAATCAACGAAGCGCTTGCCAGAGCCGAAGAAATATCGCAGCAGGAAATGGCCAAGGTGACAGGCGGACTGGGAGGCATTTTGTGATATGGCGTATATGCTCGAATCGGTGCAAAAACTGATCAACCAGCTGTCCAAGCTGCCCGGCGTAGGAATAAAGACCGCCCAACGGCTGGCGTTTTTCATCCTCGGGATGGAAGAGGGGGAAGCCAAGGAGCTGGGGGAAACCATTTATCTGACACGCAAAAAGATCCGGTACTGCAATATATGCGGCAATATATCAGAAGGAGAGGCCTGTCCGCTCTGCCTTGACCCAAAGCGGGACAGCGCTACTATTTGCGTGGTACGGGATGCCCGCGATGTGATGGCGATGGAAAAGATCAGGGAGTACAGAGGGCTGTACCATGTCCTTCACGGGACTATTTCCCCAATGGACGGCATAGGCCCCGATGACATCCGGATAAAAGAGCTGATCGAGCGGGTGAAAAACGGTATTGCCGAAGTGATAATGGCTACCAACCCGGACGTGGAGGGAGAGGCCACAGCCATATACATCTCGAAGCTGCTCAAACCGCTGGGGGTGAAGGTGACAAGGATCGCACACGGTGTGCCTATCGGCGGCGATATCGAATACATCGACGAAGTTACCCTGATGAAGGCCATGGAAGGCAGGCGCGAACTGTAGGAAGGTATAGAAAAGTCCTGATACGTCAAAAATATTTAAAAAGAATAATTTTTTGACGGGAGTGAGGCAAATGGCAAATACCCAGAACGCGTCTGAAAAGAGACCTGAAATGGGGATCCGGGATGCCCTCAACGTGTGGCGCGCAGCGCAAAACTTTTTTGAAAACGTGTCCGACCCCGATCTGGTGGATTTTGCGATATACGATATGGAAGCAGCCCGGCGCAGGTATATGTACATGCTCAAAAGGATGCGGGTGGGCGAATATGAATCGGGTGTTAACGGCGGTACAGACAAAGAGTAAAGTGCCAAACAAAACTCCTCTAATGCCGGACTTCTTAGAGGGGTTTTATTTTTTTGTAAGGGTATAAGTTTGAAAGGAACGTAGCGCACTCATCACTGGGCTGGCCGAAAACGGCGGGTTTTATTGATAAATGGATTTTATAATATTATAATCAAATATAATTGATTTATTTGGCGTGAGGTTCGATATGCAGGTAAGCTGGAAAACCCTTTTGGAAGAAATACGGAACTGCACCCTTTGCCCCCTTCACGAAGGGCGTACCCAGAGCGTCCCCGGCGAAGGCAGCCCCAATGCGGAGATCGTATTCATCGGAGAAGGACCGGGAGCAGAAGAAGACCGCCTCGGCCGCCCTTTCGTAGGGGCTGCGGGCAAGCTGCTCGACCAGGTGCTGGAGGCGCTCTTCATACGCCGCGAAGACGTCTATATCGCAAATATCGTCAAGTGCAGGCCTCCGGGCAACCGCGTGCCACAGGACGAGGAAGCCAACGCCTGCCTGCCGTACCTCAGGGCGCAGGTCGCCCTTATAAAGCCGAAGATCATCGTATGTTTGGGAGCTATACCGGCAAAATACATCATAGGGCCGGAAATCAGGATCACGCAGGATCGAGGGAAATGGGTCGAGCGGAAGGGCTTTTTGATAATGCCTACATTCCACCCTGCTGCCCTGCTGAGAGACCCCCGGAAAAAGGCGGACTTGTGGGAGGATTTCAAGCAGGTGCGGGATATGCTTGCCCGGATGCACTAAAAGTTAGCCGGCCGCGGAGGCAGTGGATATTGTCCGTCACGCTGAACAGGCTGAACCAGGACATGGCAAGATTCCTAAAGCACGTATTCGGCGAGTGGCTGCCCACTGTTCCGGGTGCAGGCCGGGAAGGGGCAAAGCTCATCATAGCCGGCGACATGCCAAGGCGAGAAGACCTGCTTGGCCAAAGGCCCTTCTGTAAGCATGGGCAGGAGATTTCCAGAATGGTAGCTGAAATAGGCCTGCCGGATGAGGACGTTTATTTCACCTATATCGTCAAATTCCCGGTGCAGGGAAAGACGCCGAACTTCGAGGAAACTGCGCTGTCGCTTCCCTGGTTTGCGAAGGAAGTGGAAGCAATCAAACCGCTGGCTGTAGCGGCGCTTGGACGCGCAGTACAGCTTCTGCCTCATCATAGAGTCGGTGTCAGGGGGGAGCATGGCAAGTGCAAACGAATAGAACTCTACGATGCTGCATTCAACCTTTTTTCTCTTTATCACCCTGCATGGGTAAAAAATACTGAGATAAAGGCGTACCACGAGGATTTGCAGGCGATTGCCCGGTTCATCAGCGGTGCCAGTGATGAGCCGAAGAATAAATCTTAATAAAAGATTAATAAATTTGAAACAATATAGTAAAAAACAATACAGGGTGGTATAATCGTTCAAAAAGGGCTAAATAGAGGTTTGACAGCATTATTCAGCGCTTATATACTATGGACAAGCAAGGGGAGAGGGGGGACGATGCGCTCATGCGGGAAACTCTATTCAAGGTTTCAGCATTCATGACCGTTATCGCCTTGATGTTCACGCTGACAGCATACAGCCAACCCCCGGCTCAGGCGGCATCAAAGAAGGAAGGCATCATCAATGCAAATGATGTAAACCTGAGAAAGAAGCCGTCGCTCGATGCAGAGATACTGGCCAAAATCAAAGAAGATGAAATAGTAACCGTGGTCTCGGAAAAGAGTGGCTGGTACAAGCTCAAATACGAAAAACTGACGGGATATGTCAAAACGCAATTTGTAACAGTACACGAAACAGGGTTGAATATCCACGCCACCGTCATCAAAGATAATGTCAACATGCGGAAAGAGCCAAACACCAATTCTAAATCAGTTCAAAAAATAAAGCGTTATACCGATGTCACTATCATCGGAACTTTTGGAGACTGGTACGAAGTCAAATCAGGTTCTAAGAAGGGCTATATAAGAAACGACCTGATCAACAAGGTTGAAGAGATATCAGTCAGCGCCGAGGGTACGATCACCGCAGGGGATGTCAACATGCGCAAGTTACCCATCCCCACTGGAAAGATCATCACCCAACTCAAAAAAGGCGCTTCGGTCACCGTAATCAAACTGCGTGACGACTGGGTATACCTTTCTTATGGGAAAAAGAAGGGCTATGTATTTAAAAACTATGTGAAATTTGAATCCGCCACCGGGTCTCCTTACTCTACTCTGAAAACGGGCATGAAAGGCAAATCGGTGGTGGAACTGCAGGAGAAACTGAAGCAAGAGGGATATTTCAAGGGGAAGGTAACAGGTAATTACGGCGCCCTGACAAAGAGTGCTGTCATAAAATTTCAAGAAGTTATGCGGATGGATACGGACGGTGTGGCCGGCCCGCTAACGCTCGTCCTGCTCTATGGGAACAAGCCGGCACCTGCGAAATCAAACGACAAGGACTTCATACCGCCCGCACAGCCGCCGCAAATCAACGGAAAAGTGGAGCTTCGGGACTGGTTCAATGACATGGAATCCGTCATCAAGAAGTATGTACCATTTGAAGTGATTGACGTGCGGACGGGCATCTCATTTACGATGCGGAGGTTTGGCGGCAGATGGCACGCAGACGTGGAGCCGCTGACCATGGAGGATACCGAGAAGATGACCGAGGCCTGGGGCGGCCAGCTGAACTGGACCAGGCGCCCTGTGTGGGTGCACTTTGAAGACAAATACTATGCCGCATCGCTGATGGGGTATGTCCACGGCAGCGATATCATCCTGGACAACGGGATGAACGGGCAGGTCTGCCTGCACTTCAGGGGAAGCAAGATACACGCTTCGGGGCATGTGGACCCACGCCACCAGGCGTGCATCATGGAAGCGTTTGATGCCGCCCAGAAGCTTGAACAGTATCAAGGGGAAAGCGTTACAGAATAGCGCATCGGCAGTTGTTAAACGACGTCGGGCAGGGTATAATCTACTTTAAGCTTACAAGTTTACGAAAAGTGCGCGGCTGAGCTTGGGGTAAAAGGACTAGGGGAGTGGAAATATGAAAAAATGGCAGGGAACGGTACTGGCTTTCCTGACTGTGCTGGCTGTGCTCCTGATGCAGGTGGCATGGCCAGATGAAGCTTCCGCAGCAGCAACCGAAGGACGGATCATGGGAAGCAATGTTAAGTTCAGGGCTGAACCCAATATCGACTGCCCTATTCTATATATCTTTAATATGGACACCAAGGTCAGCATCCTTGGAGAAACCAACGGGTGGTTTTTCATTTCCTATGGGCTGATCCGCGGATACGTCAGGGAGGATTTGGTTTACTCCCAGACAGAAAAGGGGCGCAAGGGGTATATCCTGGTAGACAAAGCCCCGATATATTCTCAGCCAGGCGAGGGCTCGACGGTATTAACCACCGATACCACAGCAGGGACCCCAGGCCGGATCATTGGATTTGAACAGGGATATTACCATCTGACAGCCGGCGGCGTAGAGGGATATATGCCGAAGGAAAACGTCATGCTGGGCAGCGACTACAAGGAAGGCCCGCAAACGGCCATCCTCCTGAAGGGAATGAAGGGTCAAGAAGTTTTCAAACTTCAGCAGAAGCTTAAATCCAGGGGGTTTTATGACGGGCCGGTCACCGGAGAATTTGGAGAATTGACTCAAAAAGGCGTGAGAGAATTCCAGAA
>JAUYED010000063.1 GCA_030691525.1 Bacillota bacterium
ATGGTCTCAGCCGTCCCGTCAGCATGCTGGATTATAAACTTATGCCCGTCAGGGATATAGAGGTTGCCGTTTTGGTCTGCATCAAAGAACGTGATATCGCCATCCGTTCCGTATACCTCTTGGATATTTCCCGCACTGTCGCATTTCAGTATGCGTCCCCTGATCGATTCATTGGTCGTGTGTGGGTCGATCTCTTCCCCCGGAAACGCTGCTGAAACCCAAAGTGTATTATCCGGCCCGGCTACCAGCCCCACCGGATAAGGGATGCCTGTGGCAACCTGAACGCTCTTCCCGTCCGGCATCAGCTGGTAGATGCCGCATTTTTCATAGTCCGCGTAGAATATCCGGCCGTCCGGAGCGATATCTATGCCTCCGGGGCAGCCGACATCCCTGGTCAGGTAATTGACATTTCTATTGGAATCTATCGTCATGATGCCGGATGGGAATCCGGGGGCGGCTTCGGTGTAATAAAGCAAGCCGTTTTCATCAAAGACTATACCTGCTGCAGGCGGCTGGTAGCAAATGATACCGGTTTTGAAGTAGGTAACCACTCCATCCGGTTCGAGATGGAGCACACCGACCTCGTCCCCGTTGATATATACGTCTCCGTCAGGATGGATAGCAAGAGCGATGCAGGTGCATAAGCCCGATGGCTTGAGTATGCTTGTGACCCCGTTCTCATCTATTTTGACGATATCATGGGTCTCTTTGCGTGCGCCCAGCAACACTTGCCGCTCTTCATCCCAGGCCATACCGAGTATGTCGAACTGTTCAGGCGGGATAGTAGTTATCGTCGTCAGTTTCAGGTCGGTCGAAAGCTTGTAAATGGTTCTATCGGAATTGAAATAAAGGTTCCCTGCTTTATCCGAAGTAAGACTGTCCGATTGTACCCAGAGACTACCGTTGTAATAAGGTACTAAGGTTTTATCGTCTATCAGCTGGAAAATGCCGTTTCCCCCTACGGCTACGAAGACCTTTCCTGCCTCGGTCACTTCGACTGAATCGAAATCATAAGCGTTTTTAGCGATTTTGACCAATCCATGCGCTTTGTCATAACTATAAAGCGCACATTCGCCGCTTATATTCCGCGTCATATATGCTTTTTTGCCATCAGGAGCGACTGCCATCGAACAATTGAAATAGGACTGCGGCACGCTGGCCAACGGCTCCTCTTGCTGCCCCGGCTTGCAGCAAGAAAGCGCTCCAGCAGCAAAATTATATGCCCACAATGTGCCGTCATTTGAAACATCCAGGCTGGTCGTCGTCCCTCCGACTGAGTATTCTGTTTCTTGGATATCGCCGGTATCCACATCAATGCTTACCATGCCTTTTTTTGTACCTGAGGCCAAGACCCGGCCGTCAGGAAGCACAGCGACGTCGAAAGGTGCAGATATTTTGGCAGGGGAAACGATAGTTTCCAGGACCCATCCCGGCTCATTGATATAGGGTTCTTCGGATAATTGCAAAGGCGTATCATAAACAGTTATGACAGCGCTGGCGCTTTGCGTTTGATTGGCGTTATCGGTAGCCGTCAAATGATAGGTGCCCGGGTTTTGGGGCGCGGTATAATTCCCGTCGGAGCTTATCTGCCCGCCGCTGTTTCCTTCCTGGATGTTAAAGGTAACCGAATCGCTCAATGACCCGTCTATAAAAGCATCGAATTTCTGCGCTGCACCAGTGGGGATGACCACTGCTGAAGGCGTTATCTTTATGCCGGTATCGGGAACGCCCGATACTTTTACTATTGAGTTTTCGACCCCAGCTTTTATGGCCATAGAAATGGCTAAAAAGACTATTATTGATGCTATTACCGATAATATGATTATTAAACGCCTGGGCTTGTGCCGTTTGTTTTTAGCAGCCATCATAAAATACCTCTCTCAACGATTTTCGCTCACCTTTGGCAATACTTTACCATCAAAATCCCAAAACTATCTTACTGATTACATTTTCATATTCTTTCTAAACTTTGTCAACCGGCTTAAGTACAAACTTTGTTTTTTGCATTTAGGTTGTGCTATAATAAGTGTTGATTTTTATAGGAGAACAAGGGGGTACGGCATTGCGGGGCCGATTTGTCTTGAGCAGAAAAAAACGTGGAAAAGTGGAGACCGGCTCTTCGGGAGCCAGGCAGGCAGCCCCGGAAATACATAACGGCATTTCCGGCTTTACGCTTTTCGTTCCGCGTATCAGAAAGCCCAATATGGTCGTTTCCATCCTTGTTTCATCTCTCAGGATGATACTGGTGCTGATTTTACTCGTATGCTTCGCCGGCGCCGGCGCGCTCTTTGGCATAGCCAAGGCATACATGGACACCACTCCCGTCCTGGACATCCAGCGCATCGAAGAGCAATCGCAAACCTCATTCATCTATGATGCGGACGGCAAGCTGATAACCACCTATTCGGGGCTCGAAAACCGCATGTGGGCAGGTACAGACGAGATCCCCGATATGCTCCAAAAGGCCTTTATCGCCACCGAAGACGTCCGTTTTGAGACGCATTCCGGCGTAGATTTTAAGCGTTTAGTGGGCGCATTCATAGGCAATATTTTTGGAGAGAGTTCCGCCACGGGCGCCAGCACCATCACTCAGCAGCTCGTCAAAAACCGCCTGCTTTCCTCCGAGCGCACCTACAAGCGCAAGATCCAGGAGGCATATTTGGCCATGCAGCTTGAGGCCAAGTACACCAAGGCAGAGATACTCGAATTTTACCTCAATACTATTCCCTTAGGCGAAACGAATTACGGCGTCAAGGCCGCCGCCAAGGACTATTTCGGCAAGGAGCTGTCTGAACTTTCACTCAGGGAATGCGCTATGCTGGCCGGCATCACGCAAAGCCCCTATTCCTATGACCCCCGCCGCAATTACTATATACTGAAAAAGCCGGAGATAACTGATAACAGGACGAGTACCGTGCTCAAAAGGATGCTGCGCGCCGGCTTTATAGGCCAGACGCAGTATGATACGGCCATCAGTGCAGAGGTGGCTATCGTAGAGAAATCCAAGGTCAATGAAATGTATGATATGCCCTATTTTGTAGAGTATGCGATATATGATGTCATCACCCATTTCCTCCGCCAGCGCAACAAGCAGGATACCACGCAGAACCGCGCTCTTATCGAAAACGAGCTGCGCACGAAGGGCTACAAGATCTATACAACTGTGGATCCAAAGGTGCAGCTCGCCGCCGAAGATACGATTATAAACTGGAGCAAATACCCCAAGCTGAAAAATCCCAGCGACGGCATGGTCATCACGAAAAACCCTGACGGTTCCATCACAGAAATTGCCCAGCCGCAGGCTGCCGCCGCGTTTATAGACTACCGTACCGGAGAAATCAGGGCGATCGTCGGCGGGCGTTATCCTCCCAGCCGGCGCAAGGAATTAAACCGCGCCTATCAGGGGAGGATGCCGGTGGGCTCTTCCATCAAACCCCTCTCCGTCTACGGCCCTGCCTTTGACCTGGGCGCTTCCCCCGGAAACGTCATTTATAACGTTCCCCTGCCTATCAAGGGCTGGAACACCGCCAAGGGCTACCCGAGCAATTACGACTCCAAGAACAAGAGCGAAGTTGTCACTATACGCGAGGGTATTGTAAGATCTCTCAATATCGTCGCCGCCAGGGTACTGTTGGAAAAAGTGGGCATTGAGAACTCGAAGAACTATCTTATAGACCTTGGGATAAACGCCGACCATATAAATGCTGACGGCCCCGGCCTTGCTCTCGGGACTTCGGGCATCACCCCCATCGAGATGGCGGCGGCTTTCGGCTGCATCGCCAACAGGGGCCTCTATATCGAGCCCGTCGCTTTCACAAGGGTGGTGGACCCCAAAGGCAACGTGGTACTGGACGCCAAAGCCATGCAGGTCAGGCAGCAGGTCTTCCAGCCCTCCACGGCATGGCTTCTGACCGATGTACTCACCCAGGCGGTCAATGAAGGTACTGGTAAGAAAGCAAAAATCAATGGTATGACCGTAGCTGGCAAGACAGGGACCAATGACGGCTACCGCGGCGTCGTTTTCGCAGGGATGACGCCCTATTATTCGGGAGCCGTGTGGATCGGCCATGACAGGTATAAGCCGCTCCAAAACGGAGCGACCGGCGGCGCTTTCGCCGCCCCGCTGTGGCGGGCCATCATGGCCAAAGTACATGAAGATAAAGGATTGACGAACAAAGCCATAATAGAAGACGATCCTTCGCTCGGGCTCGTGCGGGTAAATGTATGTACGGTCTCCGGCATGCTCGCAACTACCGACTGCAACAGCGATCCATCAGGTAGGAAGCCGAGAATGGAATGGTTTGCGCAAGGCAACGAACCCACCCAGGAATGCACATTCCACCATGTATATAATATGTGTTCCGGATCAGGCAAGATCGCCACACCCTATTGTCCGGTTGAAAACGTAAAAAACAGCAGCTGCGTCGTAGTGCTGCCTTATGATTCCATCTTGCGCCTGCTGCCGCCTGACGTACTGGCCCAGATATTCCCCAGCGTGTTATTTGCTCCTGCAGACGGTGCAGATATCGCTTCTCTTACGCCCACTTCATCAAATTACTATGACTATTACTGCAATATCCACACCGAGCAATGGAGCAAAGAGCAGCAGCTGAATAAGGCAAAGAGCGATGCGCAAACGCTGATTTCCACCGTTCAGGCGGAAATGTCGGCTCATGCAGCTGATCTCACAGTTGAACAGCAGGCCCAGCTCACAGCGCTTATAGATTCATTGAACGAGGCCCTTTCGGGAACTGATACCAGTTTGATCATTTCAAGGACCAGCAGCCTTCGGCAGGGCGCAGAAGATATTCTCGTCCCCTTGGGATAAACCCCCGAA
>JAUYED010000021.1 GCA_030691525.1 Bacillota bacterium
CAGGATAATCAATGGGTGCCGGCAAAGCACCTCCTGCCTTGCCGGAATAACAGTATTTTCTATACCTTTTTTTATGTCGCTGCGGGATATTGCGAATCCAAAAAAATCGCAGAGAGCGAAAATGGCCTCGACCGCGCTCAAGGCATTGTATATCTGATGCCTGCCAGATAAAGGTATGTGGAATTTTGATCCCTTGTATGAAATATCAGTGCCGTTTAAACCTGCTTTTTCTATATCAACCGCATCTGCGTCAGGTATTAAAAGCAAATTATTCTTTTTTGAAGCATATTCCTTGATCACCGCAAGAGCACCCTCATATTGAAGAGGGTAGCTTACAGTAACCCCGCCTGGTTTTATGATACCGCACTTCTCACGGGCTATTTCCTCGATCGTGTTGCCCAAATAAGCCATATGGTCAAAAGATATGGCGGTTATCACACTCACGAGCGGATTTTTGATAATATTGGTCGCGTCGAGCCTTCCTCCAAGCCCTGCTTCAAGAACGGCGATATCGCATCCGCTTTGATAGAACCACAAAAAAGCAATGGCAGTCAGGATTTCGAATTCTGTCGCATGTTCGCCGTTTTGCGCCAACTTCTCAACCTGCTCTTTTACCGCTGAAACCGCACCGGCAAACTCATCATGGGACATGAATACGCCGTTTATCTGTATGCTATCGCAATAATCATCCATGTATGGTGATAAAAAGAGCCCTGTTTTATATCCGGCCGCATGTAAAACAGATGCGAGCATTGCGCTGGTGCTGCCTTTGCCGTTTGTTCCTGCTACATGGATGAAACGAAGCTTGTCCTGCGGATTGCCTATGAGCTCACAAAGCCGGGATATGCTTTCCAATCCTGGCTTTGATCCAAACCTTAATGTTGAGTGTACGAAAAAAATCGCCTCATCGTACGTCAATTGATCTCCCCCATGGCAGTTTATCGCAAATATCCTTTCGGGGAAACGCCCGCTTGATACAGTTTCATCCTTTATTAAACTCGATAATAGTTTAAGCTTAGATGGTTAACTATACAATATCTAATTGATAATGCCCTGTCATATCCACCCTATTCACCTGCTTCCCCATCACAGTACGCATAGGGGTGCCAAGGCCACGGCTCATCCGCCATATTTCCCCGGTAGCTATCCTGCGTCAGGAAGCAATCAGATCATTGGCAAAATGATCTTACGCATTTGCGTAACTCTTCCCGATTCCAAGATGCTCGTGAATTTCCTTAGAAATATTCCTCAGCATCTCAATTTCTTTTTTTGCATTTTGCAATTCCATCACAGTTTCATCCTGTGATTTTTTTAATATGGTTTTGAGCAGGATTATCTGTTCCTTTGCGCTTTGCAATTCGTCCATCGTTGCGTCGTGCGTTTCCTTGTCTCTGATTTCCGCATCTTTTCCCAATACTTGTTGTCCGACCATGATCAAAGATGCCTCGGGCGCGGCTATCTCTCCCTCAACGCCTTGACGCACAAAACACCAGCCAATATAATATGTAGCTTCTTGTTCACAGGCGAGGGCCCATAAGAACCTCCACATCATGGGTCGCTCCATCATCAACAAGGCATATCGCATTCCCCTCAATTGCATTTCCGTCAACAGATATCCTTACGGCGCCTTTATTTAACCCCTCCGGGTTATGTACCCTGATCTTATACAGCGTGTTGATATATCTGTATTGGATGGCATACTCTGCCCATTTCCTTGGGATGCAGGGATCGATCGTGATGGTATTCCCATTTTTCTGAAATCCGAGCATATCCTCCAGTCCTGTTTTGTATAGCCAGCTGGCCGAGCCGGTGTACCAGGACCACCCGCCTCTCCCAGAATTAGGATGTGCAGCATAGACATCTGCTGCGATAACATATGGCTCCAATTTGTATTTGGAATATTTCTTTATGTTTCGAGTGTGGTTGATGGGATTTATGAGTTCAAAACACTCCCAGGCTTTGTCACCATCTCCAAGCCTAGCCCATGCCATGATAGCCCATGCTGCGGCATGGGTATACTGCCCGCCGTTTTCCCGTACTCCCGGCAGATAACCTTTGATATACCCTGGCTCCAGCCCTCCGCGGTCAAATGGAGGCGCAAGAAGCTTGATGATTCCGTTTCTCCTGTCAACAAGGTACGTTTCCAAAGAATCCATCGCCGTGGCTGCTCTTTTGAGATCCCACTCGCCGGATATCACAGCCCAGCTCTGCGCAATGGAGTCGATCCTGCATTCGCTGCTTCGCTTCAAGCCCAGGATTTTCCCATTATCAAAGTATGCTCTTTGATACCACTTGCCGTCCCAGGCATTTTTCTCGATAGCTTGGAATATTTCCCCTGACGATTCCGTATATTTCTCTGCTCTTGATATATCCCCCATCATACTGCATATAGGTGCAAAGCTTTTCAGGACAGAGACCATGAACCATCCAAGCCATACGCTTTCGCCACGGCCTCTTTTCCCGATGTTATTCATCCCATCGTTCCAATCGCCCGAGCCTATCAGGGGAAGCCCGTGTATTCCGAATATCGAAGCTTTCTCTATTGCCAGGATACAATGTTCAAACAATGTTGCGCTTTGGGTTGAAACACCCGGCCTTCCGTATCTTTCATCCTCGGAGCCCTTCAGTACTTCATCCTCCAGAAAAGGCAGCTGCGTTTTAAGTATATCTTCATCACCGGTGATTTTGATATATTCGGCTGTGACGTAAGGCAGCCATAATAGGTCATCGGAACATCGGGTCCGTACACCCCTTCCCCATGGCTCATGCCACCAATGCTGGACATCGCCTTCCTTGAACTGATGCCTTGCGTGCAGCAGGATCTGGCTGCGGACGATCTCAGGCCACATATAGACGATAGACAGGCAGTCTTGGAGCTGATCACGGAACCCGAAAGCTCCGCCTGACTGGTAAAATGACGACTTTGCCCAAAGCCTGCAAGAGAGCGCCTGATATTGCAGCCATCCGTTTAGCATAAAATCAAATGAATCTGAGGGCGTATCCACACGTATTACCGAGAGTTTTTCCTTCCAGAACTTTTTCACTTCATCCAATGCATCTCTTGCTTTAGATACCGCAGTATACTTTTTTGTGATAGCATCCACTCTTGCTGCTTGTTTGCACATCCCCAGGAGGAATACGACATCGGAGCTTTCCTTGGGCATAAGGGTAATATTCACTTGAATGGCAGCGCAGGGATCAAAACCCGTTCCCAAGGCTCCTGATAGCTTTTCGCGTTTCAATGCATCCGGCGAGGCTATCCCTCCCGATCCGAAGAATTCCTTCCTGTCCCCCATGACATAACATTCCCTTATAGACACATCCAAGAATCCCGTATGACCGGAGAATTCCTCATTATAAGGATTTTCAATGAGTAAAGCCCCCGATTCACCCAGACTGGTTTTGATATGCATAGCCGTGACCTGATCGCTTACTCCCAATACAGGCCGCACATAGTAGGTTAGGGATAGATCCCGCTTCTGATTTGAATCATTTACCAGACTTAATATGCTGACCTTTACAGGATCTTGTACCGGCACGAACTGGACCAGGCTTTGATGTATCCCATGGCTGAAATGCTCAAACACGGAGTATCCAAATCCGTGCCTTATTCTATACGGCTCAGCTTCTCTTATGGGCAGAGCCGTTGCCGTCCATGTTTCGCCTGTATCATGGTCTCCGATATACAGCACTTCTCCCGGGCTGTCACACACAGGGTCATTGGTCCATGGCGTGATCTTGTTTTCACGGCTGTTATCACACCATGTATAGGATGAACCGGATTCCGATACCATAAATCCAAATCCGGGGTTTGCTACCACATTGATCCACGGAGCAGGTGTGTATTGCCCATTTTTTAAGTTTATTACATACTCTGCCCCATCAGGGTGGAAGCCGCCCAATCCATTGAAGCAGGAAAGCGAAGGCTCCTCGATCATAGTTGGCACAGGGTACTCTTTGGCTTTACCCGCAAACCACCTGCGCTTCGGCGGGGAATACTCCTGTTTTGCATACATCTGTTCTTCAAGCGTTCCACCATCATCTTTTAATACTATCCTCGCAGCGGCATAAAGGAGGCGGACATCTTCAATAGGCACATCGTTAATATTTAAGACAAAAGCTTTTCCTTTATCGTGGGCTTGCCCTGATTCGATATCTGATATGCGGTCATTGAATGGCTGGTAATAGCTGCTTTTCATGTTTGCCAGAATGACCAGATCCACTTTCAGATCCTTTAGCCACCAGTATTCGTGCGCTTTAATGACTTCATACACTAGTGCAGTATCTTCAGTATTATTTATGACAACGAGTACTATAGGCAAGTCGCCGGAGATACCGTAAGCCCAGAGAGAGGATTGCCCTCTGGTGTTTTTCACTGTCATATCCCCGTGCAGCCTTTTCAAAGGGCTTATATACAGGATATGGGGTATCATTTCCTCATACAGCTCCATGGCGTAGTCCGGGATATTGAGATATTTGGACTCCAGCTGGCTCCGCACCTTCGCAAGATGGAAAGCTGCCTCGATGGATTCGGGAGTTGAATACTTTTCGACAAGGTTGAGCAGCGATTTGTTGCTGTTGCTTACGGCTGTGACAAATGAAACCGGCACAGTCTTCCCGGGTTCTATTTTTACACTTAATCTCAGACTCATCACCGGATCAAGGACCGGCCCGGCTGTATTGGATAGAGGGTTTCCGTACTCGATCTCGATCGGGGATGCTATGCTCCGCCCTCTTCCTATAAATTTCATCCTGTCCGTCTCAAATTGAACTCCAGCCGGCGTATCATCATCAAGCACGACCGCGTTGGCAGCGCACCATGTGTTTTCCTTGTTCGATTTTGGCCGCCTGTTTGCAATGATACAGCTTTTTTCTGGCAAATATTCGGTTTTCACAAAGAGATTGCTGAAAGCCGGGTGTGCTATATCTTGCGCTTGAGCCGCCAAAACTACTTCAAAGTAGCTCGTTAGTTCCAAAGTAGCGGGCTTTTCACCGAAGTTTTTCAGAGATATCCGCCTGATCTCCACATTATCGCCGGACGCGACCACGATCTCGGTCACCGTCTCGATGCTCTCATCAACCCTTTTGAACTGTACTTTGTCGGATGTAAAGGTAACCTCATATTTTTTTGGTTGAATGTTGAAAGGCGCGTAAGTGGAAGACCAGATAGCGTCTGTTTCCACATTCCTCAAAAAGTAAAACATCCCATACTGGTCCAGCGTGCTGTCCTCGCGCCATCTTGTGATCTCTATCCCTTTATTTTTACTATATCCTGTTCCCCTATCTGTCAGGACGACGGAATAATCGCCATTGGACAGGATGTGAGTTTTTGGCAGTACCGGATCAGGTTTATGGTATTTGCGGACCAAGTTGTTTTCTTTCACTTCCGGTCCTTTGATCGAAATGACTTTTTCCTTGGCTCCCTTGGTAAATACGATGTTCTCCGGGACCTTTTCCTGAAGCAGCAACCGGGCAGATCGCACCTCAGGGTCGGCATGGAAACGTTTTTGCATGATGTTATTATTCAAATAATTGTCTATTGCCAGCAGGCTCATTCCCAGATGATGTGCCATAAAACTTTTTACGACAGCGCTCTTGCTATTCGTCAGCCTTTCCGGCGTGTAGTCTGCGGCTTCAAAAAATCCGTAAGCACCTTCCAAGCCCTCTGCTTTTAGATGTTTGATGTTCTTCATCGCCCCTTCAGGGTCCACCATCAGCGCAAGAAAAGTAGCGTATGGGGCGGTGACAGCATCCCCGAGGAGCCCTCTCTTCAGTCCCAGCCACGGCACTCCGATGGCTTTGTATTTATAATCGAGATTATTATCCAAGGAGTAATAGCCGGATTCTGAAGTCCCCCATGGTATTCCCCTCTGCATGCCGTATTTCTTCTGGTTTCGGACTGCAAAGGAGTATGACTCGTCTAGGAGGGTGTTTTTATAGCTCTTCATGATAAGAAGCGGCATAAGGTATTCAAACATGGTCCCGGTCCAGGAAACGAGCCCCTTGTATCCATCCATCACCGTCAGCGTTCTCCCCATCCTGAACCAGTGTGAAGCAGGGATCTCGCCTCTTGCGATCGCGATGAAACTGGTTTGCCGCGCTTCTGAAGCCAGCAGGTCATAATATGAGCGGGTTAGACTCTTTTCCTTGCTGCTGTAACCGATCGAGAAAAGTTGCTTTTTTGCGTCATACAAGGGCAGGAACTGCGTCGCTTCCGACAATGCCCTGATTCTTTCTACCAAATCCTTATACATACAGATGAATGTTTCGGCAGTATTGATTGATTGAACGAAGGCATTCCTTGTTTCGCATAGCCATGCTGCGATCTTATCATCTTTGCAATAGTGATTGTCCATGAGAGTTTCGATGAGATCCAAAGCACTTCTGCAAGCTGCTGGGATATCCTGAAGATTAGGAATGTGGTTTAAGCACGCAATGAGCTTGCCCAGTTTCGCTGCATATTCACTGGATAGTTGCGCCGTCAAGGCTTGTGGCATGGATGTAAGCATATCCACCCATGGCACGATTTCAGATAACTCATCATTAAACATTCTGATCATTCGTTCGATTTTAGGTCTCCAATGTGAACCATTCAAATCGCTGAAGCTCCCCTCCAGTGAGAGCTTTTTTAGCACCTGGTTCCACGTGGTCAGGTCTAAGGGCTTTTTCCCCGCCAGTTCATTGAGGTATTCCGTTATTGCAACTGCTTTGAGGCCTTCTTGTTCTGCGCAGCCAAGCGTGTCCATGATTCCATTCACATATTTTTGGTCTGCTATCGGATGGGCAAGGTAATCATTGAGCCCCTGCACAAGAGTAGTCAGGTAGCATATAAGGTTTCCGCTGTCCACCGTGGATATATAGCCGGGATTCAACGGTTTCAGGGTCCTTGTATCATACCAGTTAAATAAATGGCCGTTCCATTTATGAAGTATTTCGATAGACGATATTGTTTTCGAAATAATATCGGCCATTTCAAAATTTCCGATGTACCCCATGTCCCGTGCAGTTAAAACCGATAAAAGACCCAATCCAATGTTTGTTGGCGACGTCCTTCTGGCTATCCCTCTGTACGGGTATTGCTGGTAATTATCGGGAGTCAGATAATTGTTTGTGGTATCGGTAAACTCCTCGAAATATCTCCAAGTTTTTCTAGCGGTTCTGCCCAATTCGTTCACGTCATTCTTTGAAAGCCGTTTCCCGGTTTCCCTGTATTCCCGGCTGATACGATACGCGATGCAGGGCGATACAGCCCAAACGGCAAAAAGAATCAAGCTCGCTATGGCCAAAGACGGATGAAAGGCAATTACGAGGATTACAACGATCAACGCTACCCAGATAGACGGGTGCATTTTTGCGTAATAGCTGTGCAGGGATTCTTTCTGACTTGACTCCAAATCTTCTGAAGTTACCCACTCAAGCATATTTTTCTTGGATATATAGACCCGCCAAAGTGTAAGCAAAGCGGCCTTCCCCATCAAATATGCCTGATAAGGCAGGAAAATGAAGGTTAGCAGCGCCTGATATGATAAAGCTTTCAACCCAATGATGATGGGAATATAAATTTTTATCTTTTCTCTAAATAAACCGCCTGAAATAACATAATTCATTGTGGAAGAAATAAGCGGGAATAGCAGTGCGACTACTGCATATCCGAGCCAGAGCAGGCTGTTGCCCGGGAGTATGCTAAGACCCAGAGCAATGAGAACCATCAGAGCCGGGGAGACAAGGCTTCTTCTCAAATTGTCGAATATCTTCCACTTGGAAAGCAGTGAAAGCGGGTTTTTTATCATGCCGGTGCCGCTGGGTATCCTGTTGGAGAGAAAGGGCGTTAGTTGCCAATCGCCCCTGATCCAGCGATAAAGCCGCGCAGACAGCGAGTTGTATTTCGTTGGGTAGGATTCAACCAATTTCAGATTTGTAATCAGCGCCGTCCTTACATAGGAACCCTCATATAAATCATGGCTTAGGATCTTGTTTTCTGGTATGGCGTTCTTCAAAACTTGTTGGAAAACCTTTAGATCATAGATGCCCTTGCCTGTATATATGCCTTCTCCAAACATATCCTGATAGACGTCGGAGATAGCGCTGGAATAAGGATCAATGCCAACCTGCCCTGTGAATATTTTTGAAAAAGGCGACTTGCCGGAATTCTCGCTGTCAAAATCAACTCTTGGCTGCATCAGGCCATATCCGTCTATTACAATGCCCCTCTTTTTATCAATGATCGGCCTGTTCAAAGGATGCGCCATGGTTCCTATCATTCTTTTTGCCATGCCAATGGGCAAAATGGTGCCGCTGTCCAAAGTGATGACATACTTGATATTTGAAAAATCCCTGGCGCGGTTTGAACGGTAGGAAAAGCTGGTTTCTTCGGATCCCAGGAGAAGATCGTTGAACTCGATCAATGCGCCCCGTTTTCTTTCCCAACCTATCCATTTATTGTTCTCGGGGCTGAATTGGCTTCTCCGGTGAAAGTAATAGAATATCTCCGTATCATCTTTCGCATATTTTTCATTCAGCGTTTTTATCCCGCGCATTGCCGCATTGATTATTCTCAAATCATCCGGCACCTCTGTATCTGAATCTTTGAATGCCCCGACGAGGGCGAAATATAGATTCTTATCCCTGTTGGATAGATAATGTGTCTCCAGATTTTCCATGATCTCTTTTACCCTTGCCTTATCAGGCAGCAGCGTCGGAATGACTATGATGGTGCTCATGCTTTCGGGGATACCGTCCCTGAGTTCCAGTGCGGGAAATATTGCAGGCCTTAGTGTCTTAGCCGCCACCCAGTTCACTATGCTGACAGCAATTTCCGAGGCAGGTATGAATACTGCAATGATAGCTATCAACGCCCATACCCATTGGTATAAGAAAACGTGATATACCGCGTACTGCACTGCAATACCGATCAGCAGTAATGTGATAAGGATAATGGAACCGATATACAATGCCTCCGGATGATTCCTGGCCAATCTTGTCGTGGCAGGTATCCACATCTTCCTGGCCTTCAGCGCATTCTGCAAATCACCGGTCCCCTTGCCGATCAGGTAGTAGCCGACATGCCATGTGCGTTGGGTCTCGGCATCGCCAGATGATTCATCTCGTGCCATGTAGGCCGTATTTGCAAGCTCAATAGCTTTGGATGCAATGCGGGCTTCTCCAATATCATAGACTGAAGCAAGTTCCTCGATCTTGCCCCGGTAATAATTACGTGTAGCAAGGTCCATCCGGGGATATGTCCCATCAGGGTCTTTACATAATATCTGCCCTATGAAGCTGACTGACTCAAACAGATCCGACCAATCAAATGAAGAAAAATACTTCAGGCTTGAGATGTAATTTCCTGCGGAAACAGTGATTGACGACTGTAAATTGAGCTCATGTTGTGAGATATCACCTGTTATCTTTTCCTGCTTGCCCAGATATTCATGTATATATTTCGATACTGCGGTATATTTCGGTCCCAATATTCTCAAACGGTATAATAAATGTTCGATAAAAGAGAGAGGCGCCCGCCCTGCTTTCATATTGTTTTGAAACAGCCTTATTATGCTTTCCGTATCCGCTCCATTATTGGCGAGCAGTTTGTCAATAATATCATGGGCTTTATTCCACTGGATTTGGGTATTTTTTATCTTCTCGCAGACATTCCTGATATTTTCTAACAAGGCAAGTTTTATGACTATTGGAAGAGCCCATATCTCCCTGTCAAAAATTTTGTTGTGCTCCTGATATGCTTTCAGATAATGAACCAGCTTGGTTTCGTCCATCTGCCCGTCGGTAAGCACTGACAGTTCCATAACCAGGGCAAATATTCGCGAATGTCCTTTGAATTTACCTTTTTTGAGGACCGGAAGCCGTGAATAACTCTTTTTCACCAGTTCACACCGAAGCTGTTTCACCTGTTCTTCGATCAGATAAAAATTATCGAGAATCCATTCCGCAGAGGAAGGAACGTCATGTTTTTTCAGGATATCGTCATTCAATCGCGTATATACAGAAAGGATAAAATTGTAGTTATCATCCATCCTGGGGACCGGCCAGCTTGTGATATTCTTTTTCTTGGAAACAGAATGCTCTACGGCCATCCTTATTACATGGCCTTCCACTTCATCGGAGGAAACAGGCAGGCTGCGAATTTTAAGGGCTTTATTGCTTTTGGATCTTTTCAGGATGATCCACAACACAATAATGAAGGCAACAGCTCCTGCTGCGATTAGTCCCATATATAGAAGCACGCTCGACACTCCTCGTATTGTGTATTAATAAGTGGGCTTTTTAATACACAGGGTTTCTTTACCGCATTCAACACATTTAATCTTTATAATAAAAAACACCTGCAATGATACTTTTTTGGTCCGGATTTTAAAAAAGTAAA